>NZ_BCBO01000160.1:0-30008 GCF_001320835.1 Pseudomonas sp. NBRC 111138
GCACACCGATGCGGTCACAGATCAGCATCAGCTCACGCAGGTCACTGGACACCACCACCAGCGCTTTGCCCTGGCGGGTCAATTCACCGAGCAAGGCATAGATATCGAACTTGGCACCGACGTCGATACCGCGGGTGGGCTCATCGAACAGCATTACTGCGCAGTCGCGCTCCAGCCAGCGGCCAATCACCACCTTCTGCTGGTTACCACCCGACAGCTCGGACACCAGTTGCGTCGGGCTGGAACTGCGGATTCGCATGGCGTCGATCTGGCGCTTGGCCAGAGCGGTTTCGTTACGGCTGTTGACGACGCCCCCGCCGGAAATTTCCGGCATGTTGCCCAAGGCGATGTTGGCGCTGATGGACTGGGTCAGCAGCAGGCCTTCGCCCTTGCGGTCTTCGGTGATCAGGGCAATACCATGACCGACCGCGTCGACCGGCGAGCGAATGCTCACCACCTTGGCCGGCGAACCCAAGGCCACGGTGCCGCTATCGGCCGGGTCGGCGCCGAAAATCAGGCGCAGCAATTCGGTGCGACCGGCGCCGATCAGGCCGGAAATGCCAAAGATTTCACCGGCGCGCACTTCAAAGGACACATCGCGGACCTTGTCCGAACGGGTCAGGCCCGTCACGGTCAAGGCCGGACCTCCGATGGTGCGCGGGCCCAAATCGATGTGTTCACCCAGTTCGCGACCGACCATCAAGGTCACTAACTGCTCACTGTTGTAATTGGCCATCGGCTCGACGCAGACCAGCTTGCCGTCGCGCAATACCGCAATGCGCTGGGCGACACGGGCCAACTCTTCGAGCCGGTGCGAAATATAAATGATCGCCACGCCTCGAGCCTGCAGGCGCGTGATTTGTTCAAACAGCATCTCGACTTCACGAGCAGTAAGCATCGCCGTGGGCTCGTCGAGGATCAATACATGGCAGTCGCCGATCAGGTTACGAGCGATCTCGACCATTTGCTGGTGACCAATGCCCAGGCTGCCTACCAGTGTGTCCGGGTCGATCGCGTCCAGGCCGACTTGGGCCATGGCTTCGATCGCGGCTTTGCGCAATTGTTTGCGGCTGATCCAGCCACAGCGGCTCGGCAGGTTATCCAGGAACAGGTTTTCAGCCACGGTCAGCGTCGGCAGCAGGTTGAGTTCCTGCATGACCATGCGCACGCCCAAGGCTTCGGCCTGGGTGCGGCTGGCGGGGCGATAATCCTGACCGTTGAATTGCATGTGCCCGGTGGTGGGCGTGACCAGGCCGCCGATGATCTTCGACAAGGTACTTTTGCCTGCGCCGTTCTCACCGGTCAGCGCCAACACTTCCCCGCGATTGAGCGTCAGGGTGATGTCGGACAGAACCGGTTGGGCATAGGTCTTACCGATACCGCTGACCGAGAGGACAGCGTTCGGGGCGGAAGATGACATAGGAAAATCTCCAGGCGCCCGCTCAGGACGAGCGGGCGCTGTTGGGTACTGCCAGGATTACTGCTTGATGACGAGTTCGACCGGGGTTTCGATCACGCCATCTTTGGCATCGACTTTCTCACCCTTGACCAGCTTCAGCGCGTTCTGGATACCGAACACGGCTTGCTGGGCGGCGGCCTGGTCAGCGGTGGCCAACACGCGGCCGTCCTTGAGCATTGGCTTGATCGCGTCAATGTTGTCGTAACCTACCACCAACACCTTGCCGGCCTTGCCTGCCGCACGCACGGCGGAAACAGCGCCCAGGGCCATGTTGTCGTTACCGGCCAACAGCGCCTTGATATCCGGCGTTTCGCTCAGCATCGCTGCCGCGATTTTGTTGCCTTGGTCGATTTCCCAGTTACCGGATTGGGTGGAAACAATCTTCATGCCTGCCGCGTCCATCGCATCCTTGAAGCCTGCGGTGCGCTGCTGGGCATTGGTGGTAGTGGGTACGCCCTCGATGATGCCGACCTTGTCACCGGCGGCCAGTTGCTTGGCCAGGTAGTCGCCCACCAGCTTGGAGCCTTTGCGGTTATCCGGGCCTACAAACGGAATATCGAGGTTTTTGCTTTTGAGTACTTCCGGGTCCAGGCGATTGTCGATGTTGACCACCTTGATACCGGCATCGGAAGCCTTTTTCAGCACACTGGCGAGTGCCTTGGAGTCGGCGGGAGCAATGACAAGCGCATCAACCTTGGCGTTGATCATTTCGTTGACAATGGCGATCTGCGCGCTGGTATCGGTTTCGTTCTTGATGCCGTTGGAGATCAACTTGAATTCTGTTGGGTGCGCTTTCTGGTAATCCTTCGCACCGTCGGTCATGGTGACGAAAAACTCATTGGCAAGGGACTTCATGACCAAACCCACGGTAGGCGTTTTGGCAGCGTCATCGGCAAATGCAGAAGAGAGAGGCAAAGCGGCGGATGCGGCAGCAAGCACAGCAACAGCAAGAAGACGTCCAGCAAATGGCAGCTTCATGGGTTCACTCCGATCTTATGATTATTGTGAGCAACGCCTGCACCGAAGAGCCCTTCGGCAGCCCTCCCACCTGGGCGGCTGATACGAGCTGTCACGATGCGCCAAGGGCGCAGTGAAACATCTCGCAAACGTTTGCGTTGAGCAAACTATGAGAACCTTGTCGAGATTTGTCAACGGTAGCAGCAAGCCTTTCATTGGCGCCCTCCAAGCTCTCCCTTGAGCCACCGACCGCTGATACGTTTAAGCCAGCTCGCCGTTTCTGCCGTTCGCTGAAACGACAGACTGCACTGCGAATGATCGACCACAGCGCTCGGACATATCGTGATCGCTTTCGGACAACCGAACACCACAACCCTTCGCGTTCGGAAAGCCGGACAGCGCCAAGCCCCATGAAACTAAAATCTTAGGTTAAGTTGTTTTAAATCAATAAGTTAATTTATAAAAACCAACATGCTCAGTCTGGTACAAATCCTGCTCTTTCTCAGCACCTCGCGGCGTTCAGAACCGCCCGGGTGTTCTAGATGAACCTGCTACAGCACTCATCAAAAACCAGAGAGAAAAATAATGAAATCTGCATTGAAGAACGTCATTCCGGGCGCCCTGGCCCTTCTGCTGCTGTTCCCCGTTGCCGCCCAGGCAAAGGAAGTCGAAAGCAAGACCAAACTGTCCAACGTAGTCATCCTCGCCACCGGCGGTACCATCGCTGGCGCCGGCGCCAGTGCGGCCAACAGTGCCACCTACCAGGCGGCCAAAGTCGGCATCGAACAACTGATCGCCGGCGTTCCTGAGCTTAGCCAGATCGCCAATGTTCGCGGCGAACAAGTGATGCAAATTGCGTCGGAAAGCATCAATAACGAAAACCTTCTGCAACTGGGTCGCCGTGTCGCCGAATTGGCCGACAACAAGGACGTGGACGGCATCGTGATCACCCACGGCACCGACACCCTTGAAGAAACCGCCTACTTCCTGAACCTGGTGGAAAAAACCGACAAGCCTATCGTGGTGGTCGGCTCCATGCGCCCAGGCACCGCCATGTCGGCGGACGGCATGCTCAACCTTTACAACGCGGTTGCGGTAGCGGGCAGCAAGGATGCACGGGGCAAAGGCGTGCTGGTGACCATGAACGACGAGATCCAATCTGGCCGCGACGTCAGCAAGATGATCAACATCAAGACCGAAGCGTTCAAGAGCCCATGGGGCCCGCTGGGCATGGTCGTCGAGGGTAAATCCTACTGGTTCCGCCTGCCGGCCAAGCGTCACACCATGGATTCTGAGTTCGACATCAAGACCATCAAAAGCCTGCCTGACGTTGAAATTGCCTACGGCTATGGCAACGTGAGCGACACTGCCTACAAGGCATTGGCCCAAGCGGGCGCCAAAGCGATCATTCACGCCGGTACCGGCAATGGGTCAGTATCGTCCAAGGTCGTTCCAGCGCTGGTGGAATTGCGTAAACAAGGCGTGCAGATCATTCGCTCTTCCCACGTCAACGCCGGTGGCATGGTTCTGCGTAACGCCGAACAGCCAGACGACAAATACGACTGGGTCGCCGCCCTTGACCTGAACCCGCAGAAAGCCCGCATCCTGGCCATGGTCGCCCTGACCAAGACCCAGGACAGCAAGGAACTGCAACGGATCTTCTGGGAATACTAATCCCTGCTGATTCATCTGTAGAAAGATGCTTTTGTGGCGAGGGAGCTTGCTCCCGCTGGGCTGCGAAGCGCCCAAAATACTTGCGGGCGCTACGCACCCGAGCGGGAGCAAGCTCCCTCGCCACATTCAGCCCCTCTCCCCCCGAACTTCAACAAACTCCCTGATTCGCTGTCAGACGAACTTCTTGAAATTTAAGCAGTTGCGAAATTGCCTACAGTTAAATACTGTATGTGCGTACAGCCAATTAAGGAATGCTCTGTGGCAAAGCCCTCTTCCGCAGCACCTGCAGCGCCTGACGCCTATCAGCGCCTGGCTATCCGCGTGCAAAAAATCATCAATTCGACCAACGCGCAGAAAACCAAGGCGGCGTTGATCTTCCGTTTACCCGAGGAACCGGAGAACGATTGGCAACGTTTACTGGAAGAGATTGCAGAAAATGACAACGTCACCCTCGCCTATCGGGACGACGGTGGCGTGCAGATTTTTTGGGTTGTGCCGAAGGAAGATTGATTGTGAGTGCCCGTTTTATTGCTGTGTGCTGTCTGTTTTTAACCTTCACCGCCAACGCCCAAGCCCCTCGCACCTTCAGCGAAGCCAAGAAGATCGCCTGGAAGCTCTACGCGCCGCAATCCACCGAATTTTATTGCGGCTGCAAATACACCGGTAACCGGGTGAACCTGAAAGCCTGCGGTTACATCCCCCGCAAAAACGCCAACCGCGCTGCACGCATTGAGTGGGAACACATCGTGCCGGCTTGGCAAATCGGACATCAGCGCCAATGCTGGCAAAATGGCGGGCGAAAAAACTGCACGCGCCATGATGAGGTGTTCAAGCGCGCCGAGGCAGACCTGCACAACCTGGTGCCGAGCATCGGCGAAGTGAATGGTGACCGTAACAACTTCAGTTTTGGCTGGCTGCCGGTGCAAAGCGGGCAGTACGGCTCATGCCTGACCCAGGTGGACTTCAAGGCGAAGAAAGTCATGCCGCGCCCGTCCATTCGCGGGATGATCGCACGCACGTATTTTTATATGAGCAAGCAGTATGGCCTGCGCCTGTCGAAGCAGGACCGGCAATTGTATGAAGCCTGGAACAAGACCTATCCGGTGCAAACCTGGGAGCGCCAGCGCAACCAGACAGTGGCGTGCGTGATGGGACGTGGTAATGAATTCGTCGGCCCGGTCAACCTCAAGGCCTGCGGCTGACTGTGGGCGGGGTGCCCGCCCACTTCACCTGCTACTGCGCAGCCTGGTGTTCGATAATCTCCGACACGGTGTCGTTTTTCTTGGCCCGCGCCATTTTTTCGTTTAGCAGCGCCTGCTTGGCTTCGGCCTCGGCTTTGGTCGCGAACGGCCCCAATAGCACCTCATCCTTGCCGTCGACTTTCACAATGTAGAAATTGAACCCGTGCTCCAGCAACCAGGCGGTCAGGTCGGTGATCGCCTGCAGCTTATGGTCCGGCGGGCCGACCCGTATATCCCATTCCTGAGCGGCAATCGCACCGGTTTGCGGCAGGCTTTCGGTCACGGCAGGCTTGGCCTTGGGGGCGTCGACCGACTTACCTTCACCGCATCCGGCCAACGCCAACACCACAATTGCCATCGCTACTTTACGCACTGCCCTGCTCCTTTGAGGATCAAAGAGGCAACTTTACCATTCACTGTCTATTCTGGCCGTCATAAACGTTGGCTTAAACAATGCGAATCATGTATCGCGACCTGTATGATACCGCCATGGGAATTAATGTCGCCTCTATGCGTCCTAGAAAGAGGCAGTCACAGGGAAGCGCTTCGCAGTAAGCTACACACATCCGACACCTACCCTGTCTGAAACATGTGTCCTTAAAAGTAATTCAAGGAGAAGTCCATGCTTATACTCACCCGCAAAGTCGGTGAAAGCATAAACATCGGTGATGACATTACGATCACCATCCTGGGCGTTAGCGGCCAGCAAGTACGAATCGGCATCAACGCACCTAAGGATGTTGCCGTGCATCGCGAGGAGATTTACCAGCGTATCCAGGCCGGCCTGACTGCACCTGACAAAAACCAGACGCCTTGAAACGCCTCCAGTAGCCAGCCTTTTCGTTCACTGTAACGGCTGGCGAAAACCCAATTGGCCTGTTCGCGCTTCCCGGGTGACCAGCGCACGTTGAGCCCTTCCTTCGCTGCAAGATGAAACTGTCAGGGCATCCGGAACTTGTCGCGCTATTGGCAGCCCAACTTCTGACACTTTATCCTGCCGTCCGAGTGCATTTCGGGAACACGTCGATGAGGCCAGCCGCGTCGCAACCGCTTGTTTCAAGATCCTGGATGATCGCCCTGCTGATAGGGCTGGTCTTCGTGGCACTCGGGTGCTGCTTGAGAATGGAAGTGGAAGGGGCCGATCCCGACGCCCATTCCTGGTTGGATCTTGCGCTTCTGCTCTGTGGCTACCTGCTTGCGTTCTGCCTCAAGCCCATCCAGAAGGTGATCTTGCGCAAGCTGCGTCAGCGCGCCGCTCATCGCACCCATGGAAAAACCGCACGTTGAGGGCGTTTACCTGTTATCGGATCGCCGGTATTTACAGCGCCGCCGCACCACCTATCATTGGGCTTGCGCAGTCAGTCAAAGGTGCAGATACAGATGGATACCCTCAGTAAAGCCCAGATCGAGTCAGCACTGGCAGCGCGCCTGCCCAGCTATACCGTTGAGTGCACGCTGCATGCCGACGGTACTCTCTCAGCCGTTCTCAGCGGCCCGGGAACCGATCACTTCGCGATTACCGGCATCGTGCGCGCGCATTATCACGGTACAGAAGCCATCAACCGGCTCGCCACCGAGATACTCAGGGAAATGGTGGTGTCGCGCCAGGGGATGAAAAACAGCCGACTGCAGGCACTGTCCGATCCCATCGACTGCATGGAAGGCCGAGACCGGTGACGGGCTCGGCCTTCCACGTATCATGGCGCCAACGAACTTAAGGACAGCAAGCCATCAGCCCCACGCTCGGCTTTCAATGCACCGTATTGCTCGATGCAAGCATGGGCGGTCACCATCGGCGCCACGTGTGTCGAGGTCACCACCATGATATCCGCCCCCGCCGCTTCCCCAGCCTGAATACCCACTGTGGCGTCCTCGAACACCAGGCAGTCCTGCACCGGCACGCCCAGGCGCCGAGCACCCAGCACATAACAGGCCGGATCGGGCTTGCCCGTATTCACATCTTCGGCTGTCACCAGTACCGCCGGCACGGGGATGCCCGCTGCTTGCAGCCGGCGCACGGCCAATGCCTTTGGCGCTGAGGTGACCAACGCCCATTGATCGACGGGTAGGCTCGCCAAAAACGCCACCGCGCCGGGAATCGCCACGATGCCTTCGACATCGTCCAGCTCAGCCTCGGTGATCCATTGGGCTTCTATCTGTGGATCGACGCCCGCCAATGCCTGGCGGGTGATCGTATCAATCGCACGGGCACCATGAATGGTGTGCAGAAACGCTTCCACATCCAAGCCATGCCGTGCAGCCCAGATGCCCCAGACGCGCTCCGCAGCGGCAATGGAGTTGAGCAGGGTCCCGTCCATATCGAACAGAAAGGCGCGGTAACGCCGGGTAAATACATTTGGAGTTGGGCTGGACACTGCGCGGCTTCCTCATGGGCTGGGCCCTGCAATCTACGGATCACCTCGACGCTTGTAAACGCCGAGTCCTGGCCCGTCACCTCCAAGTAAAAAATGACGAACTTGTCATGATCCTGTTGGTTGGCTGTTGGGGTCGCCTGGTTACCGTGAGCTCACTACCCACCCGGAACGTGAGACACCACCATGAAACTCTTCGCCTTAGGCTTCGCCGCTTTGCTTGCCACTGGCTCGGTATTCGCTGCCGACACCGCCCCCGCCACCCACGTGATCCACGATAAAACCGGCTTCTTCGTGCACCTGGATGTCGCCAAGGTGCTGTCGAGCACCGACACCTACGGCCAATGCGGGGTTGTGCCGGCGCAACTGCGCTACCTGGACCACCAAGACCGCGAACATGTGCTGGATTACCAAGTCCAGGGCACCGGTTGCGCCAATGACAATTGATCGGGCTACACTGGCGCAACTTATTGGAGCAGAGCACCTTCCATGAACATCCTCGTAGTCGAAGACGAACCCAAGGCCGGTAATTATCTGCTCAATGGCCTGCAGGAGCTGGGGCATTGCGTAAGCCTGGCCCGCGATGGCGTGGACGGCTTGCACCAGGCCCTTGAAACGCCGTTCGACGTGGTCGTACTGGACGTGATGATGCCGAAAATGGATGGCTGGGAAGTGCTGCGCCGCCTGCGCAAAGAAGCCGATACGCCGGTGCTGTTCCTCACCGCCCGCGATGACATCGCCGACCGCATCAAAGGCCTTGAGCTGGGTGCCGATGACTACCTGATCAAGCCCTTTTCGTTCGCCGAACTGGTGGCGCGCCTGCGTACCCTCAACCGTCGTGGTCCGAGCCGGGATGAAGAGCAACTGCAAATCGCCGACCTGCACATTGACGTACTCAAACGTCGGGTCACCCGCGCCGGCACGCGCATTACCCTGACCAACAAAGAGTTCGCCCTGCTGCATCTGTTCGCGACGCACCAGGACCAGGTGCTGTCCCGCTCGCTGATTGCTTCGCGGGTATGGGACATGAACTTCGACAGCGACACTAATGTGGTGGATGTCGCCGTGCGCCGCCTGCGCCTGAAAATCGACGACCCGTTCCAGCTCAAGCTGATCCACAGCGTGCGGGGCATTGGCTACCGCTTCGATACCCAGCCATGAACCGTCAACACCCTTACTCCCTGACCCTGCGCCTGGCGTTGATCTTCGCCCTGCTCGCCTTCGCCTTGCTGGCCACCCTGGGCGTGGCGCTGTACCGGGAACTGGAGCGCGAACTGATCCGCCGCGATGACGCCGCGCTGATATCCCGGGTGGACCAGTTACGCAACCTGCTCAACGACAGCAATACCCTGGACCTGATCAAGACCAAGCCAGAGCTGTTCCAGAACATGTTGGGCAACCGCGAATCCGTGCTGAGCATTGCCGCCCCCGACAAACAGCCACTGCTGCTGGTAAACCCGGGGAATATTGAGTTGCCGTCGATCCAGCCGCTGCCCAAGGATCACAAACTCATGTTGAGCGACGTGCAACATTTGCCAGGCCTGAACGGTATTCCCTTCTCGCTGGTGGCCGTGGCTATCGACTCCGGCGACCTGGGCAGCCTGCAAATCACCAGCGGCCGCCTGATGACCGAGCGCACCGCGGTGCTCGCCAGTTATCGACTCAGCGTATACATCCTGGCGAGTATCGCCGCGATCATCCTGGCGCTGGTGGGTTACCTGCTGGTTCATCGCGGCTTGCTGCCATTGCGCCGCCTGGCCCGGCATGCCCAAGGGATCGGCGTCAGCAACCTGGCCGAACGGCTCGACAGCCACGGCACACCGAAAGAATTGCTGCCCATGATCGACTCGTTCAACACCATGCTTGAACGCCTGGCCAAAGGCTTTGTACAACTGGGCCAAGTGTCCACCGACATGGCCCATGAACTGCGCACCCCGATCAACAACCTGCTCGGCGAAACCCAGGTTGCCCTGCAGCAGCAGCGCAGCATCGAGAGCTACCAGCAACTGCTGGCCTCCAATGTCGAAGAGCTGGAACGCCTGGCGCGAATGCTCGACAACATGCTGTTCCTGGCCCGCACCGACCCCGCCAGCGCACTGCGCCAACGCCAGGCGCTGGACGCAGCGGATGAAGTGGAACGCATCGCGGATTACTTCGAGGGGCTGGCCGGTGATGCGGACATGCACATCACCGCCTTGGGCGAAGGGGTGATCTGGGCTGAGCCGATGTTGCTGCGCCGTGCCTTGGCCAACCTGTGCGCCAACGCCATCAAATATGGCGCGCCGGGCTCGGAACTGAGTATCCAGGCAGTGCCGGATGGCGCGGGCATCAACCTGAGGGTCAGTAACCACGGCCAGACGATCCCGGCCGAGCACCTGCCGCGGCTGTTCGAACGGTTCTACCGGGTGGATGAATCCCGCGAGCGGTCAGCCCAGTCCAACGGCCTGGGACTCTCGATCGTGGCGACCATCATGCAGCTGCATAACGGGCGGTACCGTGTAAGCAGTGAAGATGGCGTGACCTGTTTTGAGTTGTTTTTCCCCGGCCGTGAAGCCTGAGGGCGCTGCGACTCAATCAAACGCGCCGTTCAGAACTTCGTAGATGATACCGGTCGCAATGGCCACCAATATCAAGTCGGTTCCCGCTTGCTGCCACTCGTAACCGTCGTAGCGAGGCAACTGCCCCAGCAAGCGGCCGTCCAGCTTCTTGGCAATACCGGGCGGCAGGGGCTTGCCGCGTGCCAGGTTTTTCTGAATGCCAGGCGGCAAGGCCGGGCCAGGGCGCCAATAATCGCGGTGACCGCCCAGCACGTTCAGTACAAGACCGCGATCAACGCTGAAGTCATTCCTGGAGGGCCCGCCATTGTCCTTGCCCTTACCGTGCCCACCCTGGGCATTACCTTTGTTATTACCGTGACCTTTGCCGTTGTCCTGCCCACCATAGGCATCACCCTTGCTATTGCCTTGGCCTTTGCCCTGCCCACCGTAGACATCACCTTTATTGTTACCCTGGCCTTTGCCATTGCCTGGATCTGCAAGGGCAAGGCCACTGGTCACGGACAGTGCAAGGGACAACGCAACCGACACGAACTTCGTACGCTTTAACATGGCGACTTCCCAACGCAAATATGTGCTTGAACTGTAGTTGAAATCGCAACACAGCGTACACAGACAACAGCGTCTGCCGTCAGCTCACCTGACCACCACTCAAGGCGATATCTACCTGGGTTTGCCAGGCTGCCAATGCCGCCACACGCAACCCCTCGACTATTGTCGATAGCGACATCGAATGCTCGCCCGCGTCAGGCAAACCAGGTACGTGAATAAACCCACTGCGCACCCCAGTCCCCACCAAGGCATGCTGCAAACGATAAAACACCTGATTACACACAAACGTCCCCGCCGTCTGCGATACCGAGGCCGCAATGCCCGCCTCACGCACCGCCTTGACCATGCCCTTGATCGGCAACGTCGAGAAGTACGCCGCCGGGCCGCCATCCACTACCGCAATATCAATCGGCTGCGCCCCCAGATTGTCGGGAATACGCGCATCGTTAACGTTGATCGCAACGCGCTCGACGGAAATATCACTGCGCCCAGGCCCCAGGCCCGTGGCGATGACCATTGCCGGCCGCAGTTCGTTGATCAACTGGAGCAAGGTTTCGGCAGCGGTGGCAAATGCGCAGGGCAAGCAACGCGAAACCATTTGCACCCCCTCGCACAGCTGCACACCGTCCAACTGGCGCACGGCCTCCCAAGAGGGGTTTACCGCCGCCTTATCAAAGGGCTCGAAGCCCGTCAGCAATACGTTTTGCACAGTGGCCTCACATCAACAGATAGAGCAGCACGATATTGACCACCAGCATCATCAGCGCCGTGGGTAGTTGGGCTTTGATCACCGCATTTTTATCCGGCAGCTCCAGTAGCGCCGCCGGTACGATATTGAAGTTGGCCGCCATCGGCGTCATCAACGTACCGCAATAGCCAGAGAACATACCAATCGCCGCCATCACCGCCGGATTGCCGCCGTAAATCCCCACCAGCACCGGCACGCCGACGCCACCGGTCATCACCGGAAAGGCCGCAAAACCATTGCCCATGATCACGGTAAACAAGGCCATGCCCAACACATAGACCATCACCGCCACCAACTTGTAGTCCAGGTTGATGTAGGTGGTGGTGACATGAGCGACCGCCGTGCCCACCCCGGCCTCATTGAACAACAGCCCGAGCATCGCCAGCATTTGCGGAAGCACCATGGCCCAGCCCAGGGCTTCGGTCAGGCGACGGGATTCGCGTAACGCTTGTACCGGCGTATCCCGGGTCAGCCAGCAGGCCAGGCCAAGGGCGATCAGGCAACCGATGCCGAGGGAGACAAAGGTGGTGTTCTTCGGGTCCAGCAGCGGTACACCACCGATTTCGGTGTGTTTGAGCAACACTGAGCCAATCACCGTGGTCAGCGGAATCGCCAACGCCGGGATGAACAATTTGTGGCCCAGGCGCCCGGCACTGGCGCGGGACGCCTTGTCGTGCAATTCGGCATGCTGGCCACGACCAACGCCGCCCAAGCCCGCAATCAATGCCATCACCACCACACCCACTCCGATGACCACCGAAGGCAGGCGCTCGCCTATAAGGAACGGTACGGCGAACAACAACCAGAACAGCGCACTGGACCAGCGCTTGGGGTGGGAACGGTCGAGCAGGATCATGCCGGCGGTGACCAGCAACAGCACGCCCGCCAGCCAGTACAGGTATTGAATGGAAATAATCATTGAGCAGCCTCCACCGGAGCGGTGGCCGAGCTCATTTCGCGGCTCAAGCGCCGGTCGAAACGATGCAGCCGGATAGCGTGAATGATGAAGGCACAGATCGCCGTCGGGATGCCCCACACCGCAATGTGCAGCGGCTCCACATCAATCCCCGAGCCAAGCAGGAAGGTGTGCATCAACGCAATCGCACCAAAGGCCACGAAGATGTCCTCACCAAAGAACAACCCGACGTTGTCGGTGGCAGCGCACATGGCCAGTACCTTGTGGCGCAGCTTATCCGGCAACTTGCCATAGCGTTTTTCCGCTGCGCCCTCGGCCATCGGCGCCAGCAGCGGCCGCACCATCTGCGGATGCCCACCCAGGCTGGTCAACCCCATGGCCGCCGTGGACTCACGCACAAACAGATAAATGATCAGCAAGCGCCCGACCGTGGCGCGTTCGAAGCGTGCAATCCAGTTCTGCGCATGCAGGCGGAGGCCATGGCGTTCCAGCAGGCCAATCACCGCCAGCGGTAATAACAGAATCAGTTGCAAGGCACGGGTCTGAAGGAAGCCATCACCCATGGTGGCAAGAATTTTTTCCAGGGGGAACTGGGCGGCAAGCCCGGTGGCGATGGCGGCCGCGGTGACCACCAACAGCGGATTGAAGCGCAATACAAAGCCGACCACGATGACAAGTACGCCGATCAACGGCCATAAGTTCACAACAGTTTGCATGGCGGGGAGGTCCTTTAGTGCGCGCTGCGGCGCCATTACAGCAGGATGTGGGCAAAGGGCTCACAGCGTGAAAGTGGCGTGCAGTCGGCTCGGTTTTTTATTGTTGACCTGGAAGGTCGAGCGTCAGTGGCGCAACTTTGCTGCCTGGGGCCGGGGGTGTCCAACAAGAAAAATTGTTGCTGCAAACCAATAATTTTTGTGGGGGGATGGCTTCGGGCGGTACGGTGCCATGCAGAGATTCAGCGCAGTTTTTTTGGAAATATCGCGAGGATGAACTCGCTATGGCGTCGGCAGGGAAAATTCCTGATCAGCGCCTATACTCCACGATGCAGCTGTGTGTACTTGGAGTTCATCCACGGCGTCGTGCCGACAATGAGGGTTCCCGCTATGTATGCCGGACAAATGAGTAGTATGGCGACCACGCTTGGCGAAATACGCTGCCAGCTGTTCGCCCAGGTAATTTGCCTGCTGGCGGTGGCGACGCTGTTCGCCTGATCGAACATTCAAGCCCTGAAAGGACGCCGCTCGGCGTCTTGGCTTTCCTTTGCCCAAATTTCAGGCAACAAAAAAGGGCCCACCTTTCGGTGAGCCCTTCTAGACCGCCCAGCAGAGCGGATTTTGTTTGGTAGGCGCGATTGGACTCGAACCAACGACCCCCACCATGTCAAGGTGGTGCTCTAACCAACTGAGCTACGTGCCTGCTGTGAGGCGGCATTCTACGGAATTCCGAAGGGGTGTCAACATCTTTTTTGCAGCTAACCCTATGAATATGCGAATTTTTTATTTGCGCCGGGTACACCCGTGATTTTCGGGTGGCTGGCAGGCAATTTTCAACTCAGGTAGGATCGGCGCACTCGTAAAAAATATAAAACAGAGGTTCCAGGATGGCGAACACCCCCTACCCCCAGTCGTATTACGCCGCTTCTGCGAATGCAGTTCCGCCCCGTCCTGTGTTGCAAGGTGAAGTCGAGACCGATGTGTGTGTGATCGGGGCCGGCTATACCGGGCTTTCCAGTGCGCTGTTTCTGCTGGAGAACGGCTTTCGCGTTACGGTGCTGGAAGCCGCCAAGGTCGGTTTTGGTGCCTCGGGCCGCAACGGTGGGCAGATCGTCAACAGTTACAGCCGCGATATCGACGTGATCGAGCGCAGCGTCGGGCCTCAGCAGGCGCAGTTGTTGGGGCAGATGGCGTTTGAAGGCGGCAGGATCATCCGTGAGCGCGTGGCCAAGTACCAGATCCAGTGCGACTTGAAGGACGGTGGCGTGTTCGCCGCCCTCAACAGCAAGCACATGGGCCACTTGGAGTCGCAGAAGCGTCTGTGGGAGCGCTACGGCCATACGCAACTGGAATTGCTGGACGAGCGCCGCATCCGCGAGGTGGTGGCCTGTGACAACTATGTGGGGGGTTTGCTGGACATGAGCGGTGGCCATATCCACCCGCTCAACCTGGCGCTCGGTGAAGCCGCGGCTGTGGAATCCCTGGGCGGCACGATCTATGAGCAATCGGCAGCGGTGCGCATTGAGCGCGGCGCCAATCCGGTGGTGCACACTGCTGAAGGCAGGATCAGAGCCAAGTTCATTATCGTCGCGGGGAACGCTTACCTGGGCAACCTGGTGCCGGAGCTGGCGGCCAAGTCGATGCCGTGCGGTACCCAAGTGATCACCACGGCACCACTGGGCGATGAAGTAGCCAAGACGCTGTTGCCCCAGGATTACTGTGTCGAGGACTGCAACTACCTGCTCGACTACTACCGCCTCACCAGCGACAAGCGCCTGATCTTCGGCGGCGGCGTGGTCTATGGCGCGCGGGACCCGGCGAATATCGAAGCGATCATCCGACCGAAAATGCTCAAGGCATTTCCGCAACTGAAGAACGTGAAGATCGACTACGCCTGGACCGGCAATTTCCTGCTCACCCTGTCGCGCTTGCCGCAGGTTGGTCGCCTGGGTGACAACATCTATTACTCCCAGGGCTGTAGCGGCCATGGCGTGACGTATACGCACTTGGCAGGCAAAGTACTGGCGGAGGCCTTGCGAGGTCAGGCTGAGCGTTTTGATGCGTTTGCGGGCCTGCCGCATTACCCGTTCCCGGGTGGGCAAATGTTGCGCACGCCGTTTGCGGCGCTGGGGGCTTGGTACTACGGGTTGCGGGATAAATTCGGGATGTAAACACAGGCAGACTGTGGCGAGGGAGCTTGCTCCCGCTGGGCTGCGAAGCGGCCCCAAAAGCCTGGGAGCGCTACGCACTCCAGCGGGAGCAAGCTCCCTCGCCACATTTACATCAAGCCTTCAAGCAAAGATGCGCTCAGAGCTGGTCGCGAGCAATCCCGCTACGAATCCGTACGATATCCGCCAATACCGCCAACGCGATTTCCGACGGCGTCCTGCTCCCCAGGTTAAGCCCGATGGGCGCGTGTATCCGCGCCAGTTCAGGCTCCCCCAACCCACCGATGCGGCGCAGTCGCTCAAAGCGCTTCTGCGAGGTCTGCAACGACCCCATCACGCCAATGTAGAACGCGTCGGTACGCACCGCTTCCATCATCGCCAGATCGTCGATACGCGGGTCATGCGTCAGCGCAACCACCGCCGTATCACGGTGACAGCCGCCGTCGGCAATAAACACCGACGGCAACTGGCGACGAATCTCCACGCCATTGAGCACCACGCCTTCCAGCACCTCCTCGCGTGGGTCGCAGAGAATCACTTCAAACCCAAGGCCGACCGCAAACTCGGCACACGCCTGCGCCACGCTGGAGTACCCGGCCAGCAATAGACGCTGAGCCGCACCGACGCGGATGCGCACCCGCGCACTGTCACGCTCGATGCGCGCGCCCTGCTCACAATCAGCGACCAGGCTGCGCGCCCCGCTGGCCAGGTCGACCTGGCGAATCAAGCGGCGCTGCCCGAGCAGCGCCGACTCCACTTCACGCAGGTGCGCCTGCACCTCGCAGTCAGGCTCGAACTTCTCAACCAATACATCGAGAATGCCGCCGCAGGGCAGGCTGACCCGCGAGCGCGGATCGTCCCCTGCGCCGTAGCGCACCACGTTGACCGCAGCGAAAAACGCACCTTCGGCGACGCGTTCGAGAAAGTCTTCCTCGACGCAACCACCCGACAACGACCCAATCCACTGCCCAGCGGCGTTCACCGCCAGCAGCGAACCCGGCGCCCGCGGCGCCGAGCCGTAGGTGGCCAGCACCGTACAGAGCCAAATGCGCTGCCCCGCCACCGACCACGCCAGCGCCCGTCGTATCACCTGCAGATCCAGATGCTGCATGTCAGTGCGCCTTGTGCTCGATGGACGGCGCCTCAGCCTGCAGCTTCTGCACATCGCTCACCGCCAGCTCCGCCGATTGCCCGCCCCAGCCTTGGCGCAGGTAATTGATCAGATCGGTGAGTTGTTCCGGGCTGAGTTTTCCCGCGAAGCCCGGCATCGGTTGCATGTGCTCGAACCCGGAGAACTTCTGCTCGCCAATCCCGTCCTCGATCACCCGCACCAGGTTGCGCGGGTCTTCCAGACGCAGCGTGGTGTTGCCGCGCATCGCCACCGCGATGTGCGGCTTGCCTTCACCATCGGCGGCATGGCAACCGGCACAGACGTTCAGGTATTCCTGGCGGCCGCGCTGAGCGCTCGGGCCAAGGTGTTCCACCGGCACTTCGACCAGCGCCTTGGCTGCGGGCGGTTTATCACCGAGCAGGAAGGTCGCCATCGCGGCCAGGTCCGTATCGCTCAGGCCCTGGGTGCTGTTGTGGAACACCGGGAACATCTCGTTGAACATCGTCCCTTGTGCGCTCATGCCATGCTTGAGGAACGTGGCCAGGTCCTGCTCATTCCAGCCGCGCGCGGCCAGGTCGGTGGCGAGCAGGCTGGGCGCCAGATAGCCATTGAGGATGCCGCCGGTCAGGCGCTTGTCCAGCTCCATCGCACCGGGCAGGCCACGTGGGGTGTGGCATTCGCCGCAGTGGCCGAGCACTTCGACCATGTACTGGCCGCGCTTCCAGGCTTCGCTCTTGCCTTCGGCCGGTTCCAGTTTCAGCGCTTTGCCGTACAGCACGTTCCAGCCCATCAGGCCCAGGCGCACGTTGAAGGGAAAGCTCAGGCTCGTCACAGGCGCTGCGCGCTCGATCGGCTCGATGGTTTTGAGGTACGCATGAATGGCGTCCGAGTCTTCACGCGGCATCAGGTGGTACGAGGTGTAGGGCATCGCCGGATACAAGTACGCACCGTCGCGACGCTTGCCTTCGGTCAACGCGGCGAAGAACTCGTCATCGCTGTACAAGCCGATGCCGTGTTCTTTGCTTGGCGTGATATTGGTGCCATAGATGGTGCCAAACGGCGAGACAATCGGCAGGCCGCCGGCAAACGGCGCGCCGCCCGGTGCAGTGTGGCAGGCCATGCAGTCAGCGGCGCGGGCGAGGTATTCGCCGCGCTTGGCTTGATCACCAGCGTGGGCAAACAATACCGGCGCGGCCAGGCCGACCGCCAAGGCCAGGCGGGTCAGAAAAAGCTTCATGCTTAACCCTCCTTGACCAGGCCGAGATCGGTCAGCACGTTGCGGGTGGCGTTGTAATAGCGCACGTACCCGGTACAACGGCAGACGTGATGACCGAGGCTGTCCTCGATGACTTGTTCCAGCTTGCTGTACACGGTCGGCTGGCGTTGCAGTTTCTCCACCAACACGGTCGCCGCGTTGACGAAGCCCGGCGCGCAATAGCTGCACTGAAAGGCGAACTCATCCACGAAGCGCTGCTGGATCGGGTTGAGCTCAGTGACCTGGCCCGACTCATCGCGCTTGGCGTGGCCTTCGATAGTGCGCACTTGCTTGCCTTCGAAGTAATGCGCGCCGGTGATGCAGGTGCGCACTTCTTCGCTGGTGCCGTCCGGGTTGTCGACGATCACCACACAGGCGTGGCAAATGCCTTGGCCGCAGCCCAGCCGCGAGCCCGTGAGGTTTTTGTATTCGTGCAGGTAGTCGATCATCGGCAGGTCATCAGGGATGTCCACCGGGCCGACGGGTTGACCATTGAGGGTCAGTTGAAGCGGACGGTTAGCCATTGAGGGCCTCCTTGATGCGTGCAGCCGTGATTGGCAGGTCGCGAACACGTTTACCGATGGCGTGTGCCACCGCATTACCGATGGCCCCGACAATCGGGATCATCACCACTTCAGCGATACCTTTGGACGGGTCGCTTGGCGACAGCGCCGGCAGAATCTCCGAGGTCTGCTTCCATACGGCAACGTGACGCGCCATCGGCAGACGGTAGCGGTTGAAGTTCCAGTCGCCCTCCCCCGGCCCGCCTTCGTACAACGGCATTTCTTCCATCAAGGCGTGACCGATGCCCATGGCCACACCGCCCTCGAGCTGGCCCTTGACCAACTCTTCAACCAGCACACGCCCGCACTCGACCCATGAATGGTGATTGAGCACTTCGACCTGCGCCGAACCCTTGTTGACCTTCAACTCGACCAACGTGGCGACGGGGCTGTAGTACGTCACCGCAGCGTTATTCAACTGGGTGGCGGGATAGCTGACGTTCTGGCGATCGAGCAGGTGGAAACCGGCAGTGCTCATCAGCGCCTGCTTGGCTTTCGGTGCGCCATCGCCGTATTTCACCGCCAGACCGTCGAGCGGCAGGCGCTCGCGCACGCCGTCGATGCTGTACTCAGCCTCGGCCCAGCTCCAGCGGTTGAACCCGTGGACCGTGGCAGCGGTGACCAGGCCTCGCTCATGAGCGCGCCTGGCCAGTTCTTCAAAGCTCAATGGCTGCATGCCGTTGGCGGTGAGCTTGCCGTCCACCCAATGTGCGTCTTCGCGGCGTACCACATAGGGGTTGGCCTGGCCGCCGAACGGGCCCTGGCGCCAGATCTCTAGCGCCGCTGGCCACAGGCCGTGGTTGAACAGCACACGCGCCGCTTCGCGGGTGGCGTGGCTGAAGTAGTACGCCGAGTTGGTCGCCGAAGACGCCGAAGCGAGCTTGCCCACCCAACGCGGGTTACGCAGCAGGTTGTCCTGCTCGGCCTGGCTCATGGTGTAAGGGTTGCCGCCGGTGACCAGTTGCATTTCCTGCCATTGTGTTTCGCCGGTCTTCACTTCGTGGGCCGGGCTGCCGAGGAAGTCGGCAACCACCAGCGACTGCGAAGTGGACATGCCGGTGCCGATTTCGATTCCGATGTGGCGCAGGCTGATGCGACCGTCAGCGCTGAATTCAACACTGGCCATCGGCGCTTCGGAACCGGTGCCGAAGTCTTTCTGGCAGATGGCAAAACCGACGCCATACCAGTTATCCGGGTCTGCGGCTTCGCGTTGTTGCTTGATCGCGTCACGGTTTTTCCACACGTCGTGCACAGCGGCCTTGTCGAGAATTTCGTGCAGCCGCAACGCACCGGCAGGGATCGCGCCCTGGGTGTTCTTCATGCCCGAACGCAATGCGTTCTTGCGCCGCAGCTCGATGGCATCCACACCAAGGCGGCCGGCGATTTCGTCGACCATCATTTCGGTCGCCGCCATGCTTTGCAGGGTGCCGTAGCCCCGCATCGAACCGGCTTCAACGCCACGGGAATGGTACGCGGTGACTTGCAGGTCGTTCTGCGGCATGTAGTAGATCGACTGCGCCGCCGTGGCGCCGACCGCAGCCACCGATGGGCTGTAGTTGATCCGGCCACCGCCGTCGACGCTCATGTCGGCGAGGAAGATTTTGAAGCTGTGGTCGTTCTTGTCGACCGCCAACTGATAGCGGATATCGAATGGGTGACGCTTGATGCCGCTCTGGAATTGCTCGTAACGGTCGTTGGCCAGGCGCACCGGCACACCAGCGCCATACAACGCAGCGAGGGCGGCGTAGTAGACGAAAATGTTGTGGTCTTTGGAACCGTAACCCACGGTGTAACCCGGGTGCATGTTCAGATGAGCCAGGCCGAAGCGCGACGGCGAGATCATCTTGGCGGTCTCGGTCGCAACTTCCAATGGGCACTGGGTGGCCACCACAAAGTGCAGGGTTTTGGTCGCTGGATCGTACCAACCGTTGCCGTTGTCCGGCTCCATGGCGGCCGGTTCGATCGATGGGGTTTTGTAGCGCTCGTCAAACACTAGCCAGTCGTCCGGTGGCGTGTTGATCTGGCTCTTCATGCGCTCGGCGTAGAACAGCCCGCGCTCGGTCAGGTTGCCGTGCAGGTTCGGCTGGGAATTCCACACTGGGCGACGGTTTTTCAGCATCGGGAACAGGATCGAATCCTTGAGGCTGGCGAATTCGTCTTCATCGGCCGAGGTCGGGCCACCCACGCGCACGTAGCGGAAGCTACCGTAGGGGTCACCTTCGTAATACGGCACTTTGGCGCCGTAACGAATCGCCTTGTCATTGAACTTGAGTTTGTTCTTGGCCTGACGGAAACGCTCGAAGTCGTTCCAGATCAGGATCGCCACCGGGTGACCGATGAACATCGGCACTTTGCCCTCGGGTAGCAACGGGTCCGGCGCATGTTCTTCCGGGAAGACGATACCGTCCTTGTCCAGGTCGGCAGCGGTGACAATGCGGTCCGGCTGCAACTCGGCGCCAAGCCACGACAGGTCGTAGCCCGCGTAGATGTGGTCGGCCTTGATGGTTTTGAGCAACATGGCGTGACCTTGCTGCTGGGGCCAGCCAGGCATGTCCTTGGAACGGATGTCGCGGGCAAACACCTTGCTGCCGCAGACTTTCGACAAGGCATCGTTACGCTGGCGCGCCTTGCCGTTATGGCCAAGCCACTTTTCAGACGGCACGGTCACGCTGTTTTCCATCAAGGCAGCCAGCGCCTGGGTGCTGAGCGGCGTGAGCGTGACACTCACACCCGCCACCAGCCCGCCCTGGAGGAACGAGCGCCGGGTTATTTCACGGTTGGACATGGATCATCCTCTGAGCGGTTATAAATCCGCCCTTATGGTTAAGTACACCAAATCTGGAGACTTGCAGAAACCTTTCTCGACGAATCAAAAGGCCATGATGACAGTGCAAAGTTGACCGAAGGGTTAACTTTAAAGGTTTCTGCGCCTGCGGCAAATAACCACATTGAAATTTTTTGACACAAGAACGCAAAACGGCCGACAGAATCGAAATGATCTGTCGGCCGTTTGCCGATAATGAGCGCTGATGGCAGCGAAGAAGATGGGTTTTTTTCAAACCCCAGACACAAAAAACCCCGGTCTTTCGACCAGGGTCTTTGCTATCGGATCAAGGTGAGCCAGTGGCTTTCCTTGTGCTTCAAGGCGTTCAGTGGGCCTTGATGCAGATATGGCGCAGCGGACGGGACTCGAACCCGCGACCCCCGGCGTGACAGGCCGGTATTCTAACCGACTGAACTACCGCTGCGTATCGCTTGGCTGATTGAGCATGAACCCTCAACCACCTTTAAACATCTGATCGATCAGCCTTGGCTGTTCAATCTCAAGCCCGACAGATCGAACCTGGAAAATATGGCGCAGCGGACGGGACTCGAACCCGCGACCCCCGGCGTGACAGGCCGGTATTCTAACCGACTGAACTACCGCTGCGCGTCGGTGCAACCTTTAACGTTGCGTCTTGCCCTAGGGCAAAACTCTCAAGAAGTGGTGGGTGATGACGGGATCGAACCGCCGACCCTCTGCTTGTAAGGCAGATGCTCTCCCAGCTGAGCTAATCACCCTTTGCTTCGTTGAGGCCGCGAAATTTACGCAGGTAGCGGACCTAAGTCAATAGCCTGCTTGAAGTTTTTCTGAAAAAGACGAAATGACTTCAAGACGGCTACCCGCCCTACTCGCTGTAAATCATCTTCTTGCTCATGCCACCGTCCACCACGAACTCTTGCCCGGTGACGAACCCGGCCTGGCGTGACAGCAACCAGGCCACCATCGCCGCCACGTCCTCCACCGTCCCCACCCTGCCCGCCGGATGCTGGGCATGATCGGCGTCGGTGAGCGGCTCTGCACGCCGCGCAGCCGGATCACGTGCGTCGATCCAGCCAGGGCTGACCGCATTGACCCGCACTTCCGGCCCAAGGCTCATGGCCAGGGCGTGGGTCAGGGCCAACAGCCCACCTTTGCTGGCCGCATAGGCTTCGGTGTCAGGCTCGGATTGACGCGCCCGGGTCGAGGCCAGGTTGACGATGGCACCGCCATGGGCACGCAGGTAAGGCGCGCAGTGCTTGGCCAGCAGCATCGGCCCACTGAGGTTGACCGCCAGCACCCGATTCCAGTACGCCAGGTCCAGGCTTTCCAGGGTGATATTGCGTGGGTCGGCCACCGCCGCGTTGCACACCAACGCATCCAGGCGCCCGAACTGCCCCAGCACCTCGGCGACACCCTGGGCCACTTGCTTCTCGTCGGCCACGTCCATGGTGATAAACCAGGCATTGTCGCCCAGCACCTTGGACACCTTGGCACCGCGCTCGCGGTCCAGGTCGGTCAGCACCACCTGCCAGCCTTCGCTGATCAGCCACGCGGCAATCCCGAGGCCAATGCCCCGCGCCGCACCCGTCACCAGCGCCACGCGCCCGTTACTGGCCGCTGCGGCCTCCATGGACCACTCGATCACAAGGCCGCCAGCCCACGGGCCAGGTCTGCCTGCAAGTCAGCGACATCTTCCAGGCCCACCGCAATGCGGATCAGGCTGTCACGGATGCCGGCCGCTTCACGCTCCTGCGGCGCCAGGCGCCCGTGGGAGGTAGTGCTCGGGTGGGTGATGGTGGTCTTGCTGTCACCCAGGTTGGCGGTAATGGAGATCAAGCGCGTCGCGTCGATGAAGCGCCAGGCGCCGTCTTTGCCGCCCTTCACTTCAAAACTCACCACTGCACCGAAACCGCGCTGCTGGCGCTGGGCCAAGGCGTGTTGCGGGTGACTCTTGAGGCCGGCGTAATGCACCTTCTCGATACCGTCCTGCTGCTCCAGCCACTCGGCCAGGGCCTGGGCGTTGGCGCAATGGGCTTTCATGCGCAGGCTGAGGGTTTCCAGGCCTTTGAGGAAGATCCAGGCGTTGAACGGGCTGAGGGTCGGGCCGGCGGTGCGCAGGAAGCCCACCACTTCCTTCATCTGCTCGCTGCGACCGGCCACCACGCCGCCCATGCAACGGCCCTGGCCGTCGATGAACTTGGTTGCCGAGTGCACCACGATGTCCGCACCCAGCTTCAGCGGTTGCTGCAAGGCCGGGGTGCAGAAGCAGTTGTCCACCACCAGCATCGCGCCCTTGGCATGCGCGACTTCGGCCAGCGCGGCGATGTCCACCAGCTCTGCGAGCGGGTTGGACGGCGATTCGACGAACAACAGCTTGGTATTGGCCTTGATGGCCGCCTCCCAACCGGACAGGTCCGCCAGGGGCACGTAATCGACTTCAATACCGAAACGCTTGAAGTACTTCTCGAACAGGCTGATGGTCGAGCCGAACACGCTGCGCGATACCAGCACATGGTCGCCGGCGCTGCACAGGCTCATCACCACGGCCAGGATGGCCGCCATGCCGGTGGCAGTCGCCACGGCCTGCTCGGCACCTTCCAGGGCCGCAATGCGCTCTTCGAACGCACGCACGGTCGGGTTGGTGTAGCGCGAATACACGTTGCCCGGCACTTCGCCAGCAAACCGCGCAGCGGCGTCGGCGGCAGTACGAAACACGTAGCTGGAGGTGAAGAACATCGGGTCGCCGTGCTCACCTTCCGGGGTACGGTGCTGGCCGGCGCGCACAGCCAGGGTATCGAAAGCTACGCCATCGAGGTCGCTGTCCAACCGACCGGCATCCCATTCCTGACTCATGCTGCGACTCCTTATTCAATTCTTTGTTTAAGATACAAAACCGGCCCCTCAGGGCCGGTGTCTACTCAGTTGTTATACAGGTCGATGATCGCGCTGACCGCCTGTGTCTTGATCTTCGACGAGTCGTTGCGCGCCTGCTCGATCTTGTTCAGGTAGGCCTCGTCGACATCGCCGGTCACGTACTTGCCGTCGAACACGGCGCAGTCGAACTGCTCGATCTTGATCTTGCCACCGCCAACCGCTTCGATCAGGTCCGGCAGGTCCTGGTAGATCAGCCAGTCGGCGCCGATCAGGTCGGCCACGTCCTGGGTCGAACGATTATGCGCGATCAGCTCATGGGCGCTCGGCATGTCGATACCGTACACGTTCGGGTAACGCACCGCAGGCGCAGCGGAACAGAAGTACACGTTCTTCGCCCCGGCTTCGCGGGCCATCTGGATGATCTGCTTGCAGGTGGTGCCCCGCACGATGGAGTCATCTACCAGCATTACGTTCTTGCCGCGGAACTCAAGCTCGATGGCGTTGAGCTTCTGGCGTACCGATTTCTTGCGTGCAGCCTGGCCGGGCATGATGAAGGTACGGCCGATGTAGCGGTTCTTCACGAAGCCTTCGCGGAACTTGACGCCCAGGTGGTTGGCCAGTTCCAGCGCAGCGGTACGGCTGGTATCCGGGATCGGGATGACCACATCGATATCGTGCTCGGGACGCTCGCGCAGGATCTTCTCGGCCAGCTTCTCGCCCATGCGCAGGCGCGCCTTGTAGACCGAGACGCCGTCGATGATCGAATCCGGACGCGCCAGGTAGACGTGTTCGAAGATGCACGGGGTGAGTTTCGGCGCTACGGCGCACTGACGGGTGTGCAGCTTGCCGTCTTCAGTAATGTAGACAGCCTCGCCCGGCGCCAGGTCGCGGATCAGGGTGAAGCCCAGCACGTCCAGGGACACGCTTTCGGAAGCGATCATGTACTCGACGCCTTCGTCGGTGTGACGCTGGCCGAACACGATCGGGCGAATGCCGTGGGGGTCGCGGAAACCAACGATGCCGTAACCGGTGATCATCGCCACCACCGCATAACCACCGACGCAACGGTTGTGCACGTCGATCACGGCGGCGAACACGTCTTCTTCGGTCGGCTGCAGCTTGCCGCGCTGGGCCAGCTCGTGGGCGAACACGTTGAGCAGCACTTCCGAATCGGAGCTGGTGTTGACGTGGCGCAGGTCAGATTCGTAGATCTCCTTGGCCAGTTGTTCAACGTTGGTCAGGTTACCGTTGTGCGCCAAGGTGATGCCGTAAGGCGAGTTGACGTAGAACGGTTGAGCTTCGGCCGAGGTCGAGCTACCGGCAGTCGGGTAGCGCACATGGCCAATGCCCATGTGCCCGACGAGGCGCTGCATGTGACGCTGATGGAACACGTCACGCACCAGGCCATTGTCCTTGCGCAGGAATAACCGGCCGTCGTGGCTGGTCACAATACCGGCAGCGTCCTGGCCGCGGTGCTGGAGGACGGTTAGCGCGTCATACAGCGCCTGATTGACGTTCGACTTACCGACGATACCGACGATGCCACACATGCGACGCAACCCCTACTTAATGAATCTTGACTGAACACAGCTTACTGAGGCGTTTTGGCCGGTAAGAGGTGCTCCTTGAACGGAAGATCAGCGGGTACGCTGATTCCGCTGGCCAGCCACTGACTGCTCCACCCCAGGATGAGGTTCTTGGACCAGTCTGCAACCAATAGAAATTTTGGCACGAGTACCGACTCCTGCCACCACGAATCCTGCTGTACCGGCCCCAGGCTCAACAGCCCGACCGCCACGACCACCAGCAACGCGCCACGCGCAGCCCCGAAGGCCATGCCGAGAAATCGATCGGTCCCGGAGAGGCCGGTGACACGTATCAACTCGCCAATAAGATAATTGACCATTGCCCCCACCAACAGCGTGGCGATGAACATGATGGCGCAGCCCGCGATGACGCGAGCCGAAGGTGTCTCTATGTACCCGGCCAGGTAGACCGACAGTGAACCACCGAACATCCAGGCTACGACTCCTGCGATGATCCAAGTCAGCAACGACAGTGCTTCTTTTACGAAGCCGCGGCTCAGACTGATCAAAGCGGAGATGGCGACGATTGCAACGATCGCCCAATCAACCCAGGTAAATGGCACAGTGCAGCCTACGTACGGATAAGGCGGCGCATTTTAGCAGAGCGCCGGGCTATCGGTAAGCGGTGATTGCGGGTGCTTTGCAAATCAATAGATTGTGACGGGCCAATCGCATTTCAACCCCAGCACAAACCAATGTGGGAGCTGGCTTGCCTGCGATGAGGGCGGCACGCTCGACATCGTTGTCGATTGAACCACCGCCATCGCAGGCAAGCCAGCTCCCACATTTAGAGCCTATTGCCCGTTCAGCCGCGCTCGGGCTGGAAACGCACCACAAACCCGTTGAGGTTCTGCTGACGACCCAGCAAATCGCGCAGGCGATCTGCCTCCGCACGCTCGATCAGCGGCCCGACAAACACACGATTCTTGCCGTCAGCGCTGCGGATATAAGCGTTATACCCCTGGGCACGCAGCTTTTTCTGCAAGGCGTCGGCACTTTCGCGATTGGCCAGGCTGGCCAGCTGGATCGACCAACTGATCGGCAGGCCATTAGGGTCGATGCGACTCTGCCCCACATCCGGCTTGCCAGGCGCTGCAGGCTGCGGCGCTACCGGCTTGGGCGCTGGCGCCGGTGCAGCCGGCTTGGCGGCGACAGCCGGGGCTGGCGTTGGCTTGACCACCGGCACACTTGGCTGCACCGGCATCGAAGGGGCCTGTGAAGGCGCCTGCTGTGTGACGACCTCCTCCTCGACGGGCACAGGCTCTTGCGGCAACACCTGAGGCTCAGGCACGACCACCGGTTCGACCTGAACCTGCGGCACCACCGGCGCCTGGGGCGCAGCGGGAGCTTCAACCACCACCTGGCGCTGTTCGTCCTGGCGGGAAAACAGCATCGGCAAAAAGATTACCGCCAACGCCACCAGCACCAGGGCCCCGACCATTCGCTGCTTGTATGCGCTATCCAGTAATGCCATGTGCAGCTTCCTCCGTGGAGCGCCGGGCCAGCCATTCAAGCGCCTCGGCAACACAATAAAATGATCCGAACAACAGGATTTCGTCCTCGGCCGTCGCTACCGCACACTGCGCCTCCAGGGCTGCAGTGACGCTTGCATACGACGTCACCGGCGCGCCAAGGTTCTGCAAGGCAGTTTCCAACTCAACCGCAGGACGGCTGCGTGGCGTGTCCAGCGGCGCAACGGCCCAAGACTGGACGCTGCCCAGCAGTGGCGCAACCACGCCGTCCAGGTCCTTGTCGACCAACAACCCGAACACCGCCAGGCGACGCCCCACCGGCGGCGTACGCGCCAGACGCTCAGCCAGGTACTGCGCAGCATGGGGGTTATGGCCTACATCCAACATCAGGCTCAGGCGCTTGCCTTGCCAGTCGAAGGTTCGGCGATCGAGGCGCCCCACCACTTTCGTTGCCAGCAAGGTCGCGGCGATCTGCGCGGCGTCCCACGGCAGATCCAGCAGCAAATAGGCTTGCAGCGCGAGCGCGGCGTTTTCCATCGGCAGGTTCAGCAACGGCAAATCAAGCAGCTCTACCCGTTGGCCACGTGCATCCTGCCCACGCCATTGCCAATGGGTGTGGCCGATGTCCAGGGTGAACTCGCGACCCCGCAGGTAGAACGGGCAATCCAGTTCGCGCGCCCTGTCGAGCAAGGGTTGCGGCGGGTCCAGGTCACCACACAGCGCCGGACGGCCCTGGCGGAAGATCCCGGCCTTTTCAAAAGACACCGATTCGCGGGTATTGCCCAGGTAATCGGCATGATCGACACCAATGCTGGTTACCAGGGCCAGGTCGGCATCCACCACGTTGACAGTATCCAGGCGCCCGCCGAGGCCGACTTCCAGCACGACCACATCCAGTTGCGCACGCTCGAACAGCCAGAACGCCGCCAGGGTGCCCATCTCGAAATAGGTCAGGGAAATGTCGCCACGCCCGGCTTCCAGGGCTGCGAAGGCTTCGCACAGCTGGGCATCAGTGGCTTCGACGCCATTGAGCTGCACCCGCTCGTTGTAGCGCAGCAGGTGCGGCGAACTGTACACGCCGACTTTGAGGCCCTGGGCCTGCAACAGCGCGGCGACAAAGGCACAGGTGGAGCCTTTGCCGTTGGTGCCGGTCACCGTGATCACACGCGGTGCCGGCTGGCCCAACCCGAGGCGGGCCGCTACCTGTTGCGAGCGCTCCAGGCCCATGTCGATGGCGGACGGATGCAACTGCTCAAGGTAGGCGAGCCATTCGCCCAGGGTACGTTGGGTCATAGGTTTGCTGGCACCGGCGGCACGACGATCGGCTCGACCTTAGGCGCGATGTACACAGGCGTCGGCAAGCCCATCATTTGCGCGAGCAGGCTGCCCAGGCGCGGGCGCAGTTCGCCACGCGGAATGATCAGGTCGATCGCACCGTGCTCCAGCAGGAACTCGCTGCGCTGGAAGCCTTCCGGCAGTTTTTCCCGCACGGTCTGCTCGATTACGCGCGGGCCGGCAAAACCGATCAGGGCTTTAGGCTCGCCAACGATCACATCGCCCAACATCGCCAGGCTGGCGGAGACGCCGCCGTAGACCGGGTCGGTCAGTACGGAGATGAACGGAATGCCTTCTTCACGCAGACGCGCCAGTACCGCCGAGGTCTTGGCCATTTGCATCAGGGAAATCAGGGCTTCCTGCATACGCGCACCACCGGAGGCGGCGAAGCAGATCATTGGGCAACGATTTTCCAGGGCATAGTTGGCAGCGCGAACAAAGCGCTCACCGACGATGGCACCCATGGAACCGCCCATGAAGGAGAATTCGAAGGCCGAGACTACTACCGGCATGCCCAGCAGCTTGCCGCTGACCGAAATCAGCGCGTCTTTTTCGCCAGTCTGCTTCTGTGCGCCGACCAGGCGGTCCTTGTACTTCTTGCTGTCGCGGAACTTGAGACGGTCAACCGGCTCCAGGTCGGCACCCAGCTCATTACGGCCATCGGCATCCAGGAAGATGTCGATACGGGCGCGTGCGCCAATACGCATGTGGTGGTTGCACTTGGGGCAAACGTCCAGGGTCTTTTCCAGCTCCGGGCGATACAGCACCGCGTCGCAGGATGGGCATTTGTGCCACAGACCTTCAGGAACCGAGCTTTTCTTCACCTCGGAACGCATGATCGAAGGGATCAGTTTGTCTACTAACCAGTTGCTCATGCTTTCTTTTCTCCAGTACCGGTGGCTCGAACACAGCCCCGCGTATGCCCTTGAGCTAAATTCATATGTGGCGATGACACAGACGGGACGGGGTCAGACGTTGGACCTGCCATTTCCCGCCCGTATCCTCAGCCTTCCAGACAACCTGCCAGCGCAGGGTTGCCACTTCGTTTCCGGGCCACCCACAGGCGGCGCCGGGCTGTTTTACACAGTGGTAGTTATGGACGGCGGCAGACTGCCAGCCGTCACATCCCACCCCTGCTGTTGCGCACGGCCTGCATGAACGCGCGAATCTTGCTCGGGTCCTTGATCCCCTTGCCCTGCTCCACCCCACCGCTGACGTCCACGGCATACGGCCGGACCTGTGCGATGGCTGCCTGGACATTCGCTGGAGTGAGCCCACCCGCGAGAATGACCGGTTTGCTCAACCCCTCGGGAATCAGCGTCCAGTCGAACGACTCGCCCGTGCCACCAGGTACGCCTTCGACGTAGGTGTCCAACAGAATCCCGCGAGCGCCGGTATAAGCGGCGCAGGCTGCGGCGATATCGTCCCCGGCCTTGACCCGCAACGCCTTGATGTACGGGCGCTGATAGCTTTCGCATTCCTCTGGCGATTCGTCGCCATGGAACTGCAACATATCCAGCGGCACCGCATCCAGGGTTTCGTTGAGCTCGCAGCGGCTGGCGTTGACGAACAACCCCACGGTGGTCACGAAGGGCGGCAATGCAGCGATGATCGCCCGCGCCTGCAGCACATTCACCGCCCGTGCGCTCTTGGC
>NZ_BCBO01000161.1:0-25495 GCF_001320835.1 Pseudomonas sp. NBRC 111138
CTGATATTCGCCATACGACAAACAAAATGTGGGAGCTGGCTTGCCTGCGAAAGCGGTGGTTCAGTTGAATATTCAGTGACTGACACGCCGCCTTCGCGGGCAAGCCCGCTCCCACATTAGGTCAGCGTCAGCATTTTTTGCTCCATCGCCACACGCTCCAGACTTTTAAAATCTCCGACGCACCGATCAATCCAGCCATTGCCAGTACGTTGTAATGCGGGAAGACTCGAGCGCCAATCAACAGGAGCGAAACGGAGGGAATAATGTGCACAAGTCGTAAGGGGGTTTGAAAAAAGACAAGCCACCTGACTGATTTTTTCTGAAGAAAAAACATGGCACAGGATGCAAAAATTGAGGCCTGTAAAACCAACGCCCCCATAAACATGACAATTTGCACATCACTGTGCTCTCGCAAAACATCTGAGGCGCTTATCACATCACTCAGATACGGAATTCCTTTTTTTCAGACGCCTCATCTGGCGTGACTGGATGACCTCTTACTCGCCCATCAACCTCAAGCTCTCCTCCTCAATAAACCCAAACACCTCTTCCGCCACACTGTACTGAAACTGCTTACGCCGATGCTTGGAAAGCTTCCCACCGTTATCCAGGCACATCATCACCAGCTTCGACAGATCGCTGCCGCGCACGTCGTAGCGTTGGTTCACCGCTTTGATCACTTGGTCATAACGGTCGAGGAATTCGGTTTCTTCGCGCAGTTCCACTTCCAGTGCGCGGCGGGCCATTTGCAGGGTGAATTCGACGCAGCGGGTCGCATCCCAGTAGCGATAGATCGAGGGGTGGCCGATGAAGTCGAACGCCATGTGGTCGGCGTCCAGCCAGGTGACGTTCCAGAATTCCCGAGTCGGCTGGGAGAAGGTCTTGAGTGCCTCCAGATAGGCTTGTTCCTCGTGCTTCATGGCGACAGAGACCGGTAGCAGCAAGCCATTTTCCAGTGCGCCGTAGTGGCAGAGCGTCTGGTGAATCAGGAAGCGAGACAGGCGCCCATTACCGTCCATGAACGGGTGCAGGAAGACGAAACCAAAAGCGGTGACCGCGGCCGCCACTAAAGGATCGACGTCTCGCACGGGCTGGTTGGCGAAGGCCATCAGCTCTTCCATCAATTCCTGGCAAAGCGCGGGAGCTGGCGGCACGTAGCTCACACCGGCTGCGCCGCGCAACCCGTTGTGCAGATGGTTCTGTTCGTGGCGAAACGCGACGGCTTTGTCAAAGGGATTGGAGATGGTGCTGTTTTGCAGCTCGACCAAGTAGTCCTCGGTGAGCAAACGGCCTTCGTGGGCCTGGCGCAGGAGTTGAACGAAGCGACGGGATTTTTCTTCGCTGGGTTGTTCTTTTTCGATGGCAAATGAATCGCGGGTTTCGTGCAGGTATGCCCACTGGATCGCGCGGTCCATCATTTCGGGTGGGAGAGTGGCCATGAAGGATTTGGCGCGAGCTAATACGTCAAGCGCCAACAACGCTTCCAGCTCGGGCGTTCGCTCTACGGTGGCGCAATAATGCAAAGAGCCCAAACCGTTGAAATCCACTCGCCAACGACTGTTGCGAATGCTCGGGCCGGTTACATAGCGCTGGGGATCGAACAAGGGAACAACGCGACCACGAACAGGAAGGGTGTGATCCAGCATTTTCCCGGTAAAGCCTTCCCAAAGAAAACAGGCTTTTCGGATAAACGCACCGTTAGGCGAGTCGGCCAGCGCGTCCAAAAACGGTTCTGGGCCGAGCTGTTCAAACACCTGGGCAAGTATCGCCAGGTTCACGCCTTCATGCTTAAGCGCAAATAACACATGCTCAAACAGCGCATGTTGGGCGGGCGCCACCGAATGGGGAACTGCCAGGCAGTCGCCGATCAAGGTAATCCTGGTCACCGGCTTGATCATCGCAGTCCTCAAGGGTGCGATAACCTTTAGACCCAGCGCCTCACACAGATGAGCGTATCCGACTGTTGGCATGGCGAGCTTTCCAGAAAAAATTCACTTAGGCGATTAAAGCCCAGTTTTTTTTACCGCTCACCATTTTTTTTTACATACTCGCCCTTATTTGGATATTTTTTTACACCCCTCGCCCACCCCGCAACATCAAGTTCAACTCATCCACCACCACCGCCCAATCCGCATCCTCCAGAATCTCTTCCCGCAAAAATGCCTTCTGGGCGTCGCTCCAAAAAAACGCCTCCGCCAGTTCCAAATCCGGCTTGAGCGGCGAATGAGAGGCGACAAATTGCTCGATACTGACCGGGTCGTGCGGCAAGCCAAGCTGTTTGAACAAAGCCGGTAGGCTGTGCACTGGCGATTCCATGGAGGGTTCCTCATAAGTAGGTTGAAGTGAGTCTAGCGGCAGCCTTCAGGTTGCGGCGCCGGTGCGTTGCATAGCACGAACAACCGCGCCATGGCGCCACCGCCGTCCTGGCGACTGAGTTCGTGCCAACTGGTGGGCAGCGGCGCGAATTCATCCGGGGCTTCGTTGCTGCTGATCAACCATACCCGTCGCGTTTGAGCAGGCAGTGCTGAGAGGCGGTCCAGATAGATGCGGCCACCGTCCTGGTCCACCAGTGTGCCGAAACCATAGGCGTTCGGGCGAGTGGCAGTCCCGTCGGGTTTGGGGGGGGTGTAGAGCTGAAGTTGCGCGTCGGTCTGGTCGTAATACACGTAGCTGAGGTACCACATCATGTCGCTGAGGACGATGCGGTCGCCTTCCTGGTAGTTGCGATTGACGAACTCCACCGGCACGTTGAACTGGTCGTGTTCATCCACCTCGAAGTTGTTTTTTAACCCCAGCAGTTCTACGCCAACAAACAGTGCGAACAACGCCACGCCCAGCCAGGACAAACGGGACGGCAAACGGTCGATGGCAAGCGCCAGGACTATCGGCAGGCCTAACGCATACACCGTGAGGTAGCGCTCGATAAACACGGGCGAGATAAAGGACACGCCATAGACCAGCAGCAGCGGTAGCAGGCAAAACAGTGCCGGTAGGCGCGCCGCGTTATTGCGCCAGGCCGTCGATACAACCACCACGGCCAGCAGCAGGGGTAACAGCCAGAACAGCGGCGGCCACAGGCCGAGACCGTCATCCTGCAAAAGGAACTGCCAGACCATCGACGGTAGCGACAGCAGATTGACCGGCTCTTCCCAACCAATGTCGCCGCCGACTTTGAGCTGTTCGACGTGCTGCACCAGGTCCAGCAGGTTGGGCAGCCAGGGTAGATACAGCAACACTATCGCCACGTTGGCGACCCACCAGGCAGGTCGCGTGATCAAGCGCTGACCCGGCGCCTGCAACCCCAGGTACGCCCAATGCACCAGCACGCACAGCGCAGTGAAGTAGTGGGTATAGAAGCCGGCGCTCATCAGCAGCACATACACAGCCAAATAGCGCGCGCATTCGGGCTGCCTCACCCAGTACACCAGCGCCAGCGTGGCGCCCAGTAGCCACACGCCCAGCAGCGAATACATACGCACTTCCTGGCTGTAGCGCACCGCAGTGGGCAGTAGAACCAGCAGGATCCCCGCCAGCACGGCTGCGCGTCGGGTGGACAGTTGCCGTGTCAGCCAGATGCCCAGGCCCACGACGGCCACGCCGGGGATCGCACTCAGGCTGCGAATTGAGCCGATGCTGTCGCCGAACACCTCGATCCAACCGCGCAGCAGCAAGAAGTACAGCGGCGGGTGCACATCATGGGCCGCGTGAAACCACAGGTCGGCCAGGGCGTATTCGCTGAGCAACAGGCTGGAGCCTTCGTCGCCCCAGATCGCCGCCGAGGTGAGGTGGTAAAACCGCAGGGCCATGGCCAGCGCCAGGATCGGTACCCACCATAAACGGCTGAGCCAGCCGGCGCCCTCCCAGCTCAAGCGATGAAAGGCAGGCAATGCCTCGACTTTTTCGTGTTGCTCTACCACAGACCGACGCATATCGACTCCGCTACTACTGCCCTCTTACAGGACAAACACTGCGCATGCGCAAACACCGCCACTCTAGGCCAAAAGCCCTGGCCTCGCTGCTGGAATCGGACAAATCAGCAATTTGTGTAGGCCTTCACCGAAGCACTCGCCGGATCAGGCTATTATTGCCCCTTCTCCAAGGACTCAGGATCAAGGAAACGTTATGCGCATCGGTTTGTTGTCACCTCTGGCCCTGGCCCTGCTGGCCGGTTTTTCCCTACCGGCCCAGGCCAGTTCTGACGACTCGTGCTACCCCGACTGGCGGGTATCGCGTGACAGCTACGAGCCTTGCAGCAACCAGCCCTTTCTCAGCCCGGGCAACGACAGCCGAGTGAACCTGCGCCTGTTGCTGGCCGACAAGAAAGCAGCGCCCCTGGCCCCCAATGCCTTGGGCGAAGACGATTTGGCGCAAGGGTTCGGCCCGGTGCCGTTTCCGGTGTACCGCCTGGTGCCGGCTCCGGCCACGAATGAGGAGCCTGACAACAAGGCTGACGATTCACGCACAGCCGAACTCGACACGCTGCTCCAGCCCCTGGGCATCAAGCGCGAGGAGTACAAGACCGCAGGCCAGGCCTTCCTGAATGGCGAAGGCAGCCGTTGCCGCAGCAATGACGATGACAGCGCCACGGCGTTTATCAGCCAGGTGATCAAGGCCCAGATGCCGCCCGCCGAGCGCGATGTGTTGGTCAAAGCACGCCTGCAATTACTGAGCACCTGTGACTGGAGCCGCCAGGTGGTGGACGCGCAGCTGACCCCGTCGGCCAATGCTCAGTTGTTTCGTACCTACTTGCAGGCCGCCGGCGATTTCTACAGCGGGCGCTTCGATTACGCCGAGCGCGGGTTCGCCGCCGCCGCCACCAGCGATGTGCCGTGGCTGAAGGAAACGGCGCTGTACATGACTGCGCGTACGTCGCTGAATCAGGCCCAGGCCGAAGCCTTCGACGAATACGGCATGCCGCAACGCGAGCATGTGGATAAGTCGGCCCTGAGCGATGCCGAGCAAGGCTTTCTCGGTTACCTGAAAACTTACCCACAGGGCGATTACGTCGCCTCCGCCCGTGGGCTCTTGCGCCGTGTGCACTGGCTGGCGAACGACGATGCCAAGCTTGCCGAAGACTTCACCTGGCAATTCACCGAGGCCACCGACGCCCAGCGCAATGTGAGCGTGGACGAACTGGTGGAAGAGGCCGACCTCAAGTTACTGATGGTCGGCAACAAAGCCGCGAACAGCCCGATGCTGCAAGTGGTCAGCGACCTGATGGCGATGCGGGCCCACACCCCGCCGCTGTTGAGCCGCGAAGACCTGGATAAGCAAAAGAGCACCTTCGCCACTGAGCCCGCGCTGTTTGACTTCCTGCAAGCCAGCTATGCCCTGTACGTCGAGCACCAACCCGACACGGCCTTGAAGCACCTGCCTGCGGATGTGCCATCGAGCCTGGATTACTTCGCCTTCAGCCAACAGACCCTGCGCGCCCTCGCCCTGGAGGCCAAGCAGGACTGGAAAGGCGCCGAAGCCCTGTGGCTGCAACTGCTGCCGCTGGCCAAGCAACCGCTGCAACGTGACCAGCTGGAGCTGGCATTGGCCATGAACTACGAGCGCAGCGGCCAACTGGCCAAGGTGTTCGCCGCCGACTCACCGATCAGCGCCAAGCAAGTGCGCTACATCCTGCTGCGCAACGTCGCCGGCCCCGACCTGCTACGCCAGCAGATCGCCAACGCCAGCGACCCGATCGAGCGTCAGAGCGCGCAATTCGTGCTCCTCTACAAAGACCTGCTGCGCGGCCAGTACGCCACCTTCGCCGATGACCTCAAGCAGGCCTCGCTCTCTGACGACAAACTCGGCACCAGCCTGGGCTACACCTATACCAGCGGCCAGACCTTGAAGCTGTTCCAATGGAACGGCGACAAGGCCGAATCTGGGTACGCGTGCCCAAGCATCGCGCAAACCGCGGCGACCCTGCAGAACGAGGCCAAAAACCCGCACGCGTTGAACTGCTTCGGTGAATTCATCCTGCGCAACGGCCTGGACGGCATGCCGTTGGAACAACCCCGCGCCGCCGGCAGCCTGGGCAGTACCGCCTCGGACTTCAAGGGTGAAACCTTCTCGCGCCTGGACGGCTACAAACAGGTGATCGCCAACGCCAAGGCGCCGAAAACCGACAAGGCCTATGCGTTGTTCCGCGCCATCAACTGCTACGCGCCGGCCGGCTACAACAGCTGCGGCGGCGAAGACGTTGCGCCGGCAGTGCGCAAAGCATGGTTCCGCCAACTCAAGAGCGGTTTTGCCGATACCCAGTGGGGCAAATCGCTGCAGTACTACTGGTGAAATCGCTGTGGCTAGGCTTGCTGTTGCTGGCAAGCCCGGCTTTTGGCGCCGTTGACGCAGGCGACTACGACGCCTTCTGGCTGTGGAGTGGCGTCATGCCCCAGCCGGTCATCAAGCAGGCAAAAACCCTGTACATCCTGCAAGGCCAGATCAACGCCACGCGCCGCGCACCCCAGCGCGGTGTACAACTGATCGCCCAGGGCATGAGCGTGCCGCGCATTACTCAAGGCGACGTCTGGGTGGTGTACCGCGCCCACACCCTGCGCTGGCCGGAACGGGTCTACACCCAGGTGCTGGGCCAGGTGCAACGCTGGCGTGACGCCGGCAACCCGGTGGTCGGTATCCAGATCGACTTCGATGCCCGCACCCAATACCTGCACGAATACGCCGACTTCCTGCGCGACCTGCGCCAACGCCTGCCCGCCGACCTGCGCCTGAGCATCACCGGGCTGATGGACTGGAGCAGCAACGCCGACCCGGCCGCCATCGCCCAGCTCAAAGGCGTGGTGGATGAAGTGGTGGTGCAGACGTATCAGGGGCGGCACAGCATCCCTGACTATGCCGCGTATTTGCCGCGGATGAATCGGCTGGGCGTGCCGTTCAAGATTGGCTTGATTCAGGGCGGGGAGTGGCAAGAGCCGGGGTATCTGCGGGGCAATGAGTGGTTTCGGGGGTATGTGGTGTTTTTGCAGAACCTTTGAAGTTTGGTAACACCAGTAGGAGCGAGCTTGCTCGCGAAAAACGTCAACGACAACGCGTGTTTCCTGATTGAACGCGGCGCCTGTGAGTTTTTCGCGAGCAAGCTCGCTCCTACAAAAAGCCTTAGCATCGAGCCGGTTTTTTGCAGGTGGCCTTAGAGGCTTGGATGATATAAGTTACCTTTATTGCTTTAAAGAGTGATATATCATGCAAGAGACAGCGAAGCCCTACCCGCACAAAGGGTACATCTCAGAGAGAAGCGCTGAGCTAATGAGAGGTATCGGGAACGGTATCGAAATAGCCCGCATTCGTCGCCGGTTGAAAATCTCCACCATATGCAGCCGCGCGGGCATTACGCGGCAGACGTATCAGCGGCTGAGGCAGGGCGAGGCCGGCGTATCCCTCGGCGTGCTGATGAATGTGCTTAGCGCGATGGACTTGGAAGAAGGTATGGCGAGCATTGCGTCACCAGAACTTGACCAGGTTGGCATTACCATGAGCCTCGCCCGTGAGCCTGAGCGAATTCGCACTGAAGGAGAACCCGATGTCCTGGAAGCCGATTGGTAATGCCTTTGTTTTTTCAGCTCACTTAGTCGGTGACCCGGTCCCTGTTGGCGAGGTGGCCATGCATGGGAATGGATTCGTTTTTCGCTACGCCAACAGTTGGCTCGCGCGGCCCGACGCATTTGCGATTGACCCGCTGAGTTTGCCACTGACCCCTAACCAGTATTCCTCGACGCGCATGTTTGGTGTGCTCGACGATGCAACGCCCGATAATTGGGGTCGGCGTGTTCTGCTGGCGACCCACAAACAGCATCCACAAAACGAAGTTGAATGGCTGCTTGCCTCGCGGGGAGCAGGAGTGGGTTGCCTGCTGTTCAGTGCGTCAAGAAGTCAGCTGCCAACCCTGCACCAACCCCCGCAATTTGAAGACCTTGAGAAAATCATGGTGGGCCTTGATCGAGTCGAGAAGGGTGACGTCGACCTGCCTGCGGAAATCGCACGGTTATTCGAGTTTGGGAGTTCCATGGGCGGCGCCAGGCCGAAGGTCACCGTGACCCATGAAGGCAAGGAATGGATAGCTAAACTCGGCCGTAGCGACGATGTGTTCGACCAGCCACGGGCGGAATTCGCCAGCCTTCAAATGGCGGATGCAGCAGGTCTACCCGCAGCCAAGCACAAGTTGGTAGAGGTCGCCGGCAAACCGGTGTTGATGGTCGAGCGTTTTGACCGACATGAAGCCGCTGGTCGCGAGCACTATGTCAGCTGCAACTCTCTGGTAAGCACTGAGAAGCCGAGAATGCGGGTTGATGCGGCTGACGGTGCCGTTTCCTACTCCAGGATCGCCGACGTATTGAAGAAGGTCAGCGACGATGCCACCTTTGACATGCGTGAGCTTTACAAGCGTATGGCTTTCAATGTGCTCATCGGCAATAGCGACGACCACCTGAAACAAACCGGGCTACTGCTGACCAGCGCCTCGGGCTATTCCCTTGCGCCAGTATTTGACGTGTTGCCCCACCCTACCCAACTAGGCTTGCAGGCGCTCATCATCGGCAATGAAGGCCGGTTATCGTCTGTCAGTAATTTGCTGAGTACGCCTGAACGCTTTGGGTTGGGGGCCGATGAAGCAAGGTCCATCGTCACGGATATGTATGCCGTCGTGCGAGAAGCCTCCGGTTTTTTCGAAGCAGCAGGCTGCAGCGGTGCCGAGGTGCGCATGCTTTCCAATGTGTGTACACGATTTGCAGCGGACCTGGTGTAGGGCGGCAACAGAGCGCACCCTTGAAGGGTGCGCGCCGCAGCAAATATCACCTAAACGCTAAGTTACCAATCGTAGGTCAGGCTCGACACCACCGTGCGTCCTTCCCCGTAGTAGCAATCCAGATCACTGGTGCACTGCGAGACGTAGGTCTTGTTGCTGAGGTTCTGCACGTTCATCGCCAGCTTCACGCCCTTGAGCTTGAGCGGCGAGGCGCCCAGGTCGTAGCTTAGGCTTGCATCGTAGACACTGTAGGACGGCACGTTGAAGGCGCCTTCGTAGTAGTCGCCCAGGCTTTGACGGGCGTAACGCACGCCAAGCCCTGCACCCAGCCCCGCCAAGGGCGTGTCGCCGAGCACGGTGTAGTTGACCCACATCGAGGCGGTGAGTGGGGAGATGCCGGCCGGGTGGCGACCTTGGCGGCCATCGTTGTCCTTGGTGTATTTGACGTCATTGCGCGCAGCCGAGGCGACCACGTCCCAGGCATCACTCAAGACGGCCTTGGCTTCCAGTTCAACACCTCGCGAGCGCAGGGCGCCGCTTTGGGTGCTGAAGGTGGTGTCCACCGGGTTGGTGGTCAGCACGTTTTCCTGATCCAGTTGATAAACAGAGGCCTGGATGAAGCTCTTCTGGCCCGGCGGCTGGAACTTCACGCCGACTTCGTACTGTTTGCCGGTGGAGGGTTCGAAGGGTTTTCGGTTCGCATCAGTGCCGGCCAGCGGCAGGAAGGATTCCGAATAGCTGACGAAGGGCGACACGCCGTTATCGAACAGGTACACCAGGCCCGCACGGCCGGTGAATGCCTGGTCTTTGCTGGCAAAGCGGGTGTCCTGTATCGGCTCCTTGTTCACCACATTCGCCCAGTCATAGCGGCCACCGAGTACCAGCACCCATTTATCCAGCTTGATCTGGTCCTGCAGATACAGGCCGGTCTGGGTAATGGTGCGGTCCCAGCGGTACGGTTGGCCGAAGTTCAAGGGCTGGCCGTACACCGGTTTGAACAGGTCGATGATCGGCGGGTTGCGGTCATACAGGCCATGGAACTGCGAGTTGGAATGGTAGTAGTCCAGGCCAACGATGAAGGTGTGGGACAGTGCGCCCGTGTCGAATTCAGCCTGGGCGATGCTGTCCACGCCGAACACTTTGTTGGTCTGCGACCAGTCCACGCCGAAGCGTTGCAGGTAGCGTTGGTCCTGCACGCCGGTGTTGGGGTTGGCGACAAAGCGGTAGCCGTGCAAGGGCGCGGTGTAGCGGTCGTCGACCTCGGCGTAACGGGCGTTTTGCTTAAGGGTCCAGATGTCGTTGAGGCGATGGGAAACTTCGTAACCCAGCACGTATTGCTCGCGGTTGTACTGGTTGACGCCCGGCTCGCCGATAAACACATCGCGCTTGATCTTGCCGTTGGGGTTGTCCCACAGCGTGCCGGACGCCGGCAGGCCTTGGGCTTCGGGCACGCCTTTGTCTTTCTGGTACTGGGCGAACAGGGTCAGGCTGGTGTCGTCGTTGGGGCGCCAGGTGAGGCTGGGGGCGATGAACTGGCGCTTGTTTTCGACGTAGTTGATTTCGTCTTGCGCGTCATTCGCCAGGCCGGTCAGGCGGTAGAGAAACTGCCCCTCCTCGTCCAACGGGCCGCTCAGGTCGATGGCCGCGCTTTTGTGTTCGTAGGTGCCGGCTTCCAGTACCACTTGGTGTATCGGCGTTTCGCTGGGGCGCTTGCTGACCATATTGACGATACCGCCCGGCTGGTTCTGGCCGTAAAGCACGGACGCCGGGCCTTTGAGCACTTCGATGCGTTCCAAGGAATACGGTTCGATCTGCAACGCGCCCCCGGTGCTGCCACCGCCATAAGGCAGGTGCAGACCGTCCAGGTACAGCGGCGTGGGCGAGAAGCCGCGTGACGTCGGCTCGTCGAACAGTTTGACTCGGTCGGCAAAACCACCCGCGCTCATACCTGGGGTGTAGAGCAACGCCTGGGTGACACTCTGGGCGCCACGCGCCTTGATCTCGGCGGCGGTGATCACGTTGATGGTCTGGGGGATTTCTACCAGCGCCGAGTCGGTCTTGCTGCCCGAGGCGCTGCGCTTGGCGACAATACCGTCCACCGGACCCCAGGCGCTTTCCTGCTCCTGCCGGCCGCTGATCTGGGTCGCGCCCAACTGCAAGGCTCCGTCGCCGGAAAGGGCCTGCAACGACCAACCGCCCTGGGATTGCACCGCCGCCAAACCGCTGCCCGCCAGCAAGCGCTGCAACCCCGAACCTACACCGTAACGCCCTTTCAAGCCGGCGCTGCGCTTGCCGTCGGTGAGCGATGCGTCAACCGACAGCAAGATGCCTGAGGCACTGGCGAAACGGTTCAACGCCTGGTCGAGGCTGCCCGCGGGAATGTCATAGCTGCGCAGCGCTTCGGTGCTTTCTTCGGCTTGAACCATGCTCGGCAGTACAGGCGCCGTTGCCAGCAGGCCGGCAAACAGGCCACGACGCAGCGCGCGGGCCAAAGGTTGGATTGGGTGGTGCGACATGGCAGGACTCCCCGTGAGAACGCTTCTTGATTGGCTTTCAAGAGGTATCCCGAACGGGCCGCAGAAACCGACAAGCCCTGTACAAAGTATTTTCAGACCCGCGCCTTGATCGTTACCCAGTAACGGGTCACCGCCTGCACGTGCACGGGCAATGAACGCTCCAAGGCCGCCAGGATCGCGTCGGTGTCGTTCAGCGGGAAGACGCCGGTCAACAGCAGCTTCGACACCGCCTGATCACAGCGCAACAGGCCCGGGCGGTAGCGGCTCAGTTGCGCCACGAACTCACCCAACGGCTGGCGCTCGGCAACCAGACGGTGCTCGGTCCAACTGCCGGCATTGGCGCTCACTGCCGGCAACGCGGTGCTTTGACGCGCGTTGAACCACAGGCTGTCCCCTGCCTGCATATGCACCGGCGTACCCTGCAACGGCGTGACCCGCAGGCGACCTTCGTACAAATCCACGCGGCTGCCGTCGGGCAGTTCACGCACCGCAAAGCGCGTGCCCAACGCCTGCACATCACCGGCTGGCGTTTCGACGATCAACGGGCGCGAGGCGTCGTGGCCGCTGGTCAGCAGGACCTCGCCTCGGATCAGCCGAATACGCCGCTCGGTAGCACTGAAACGCAGGTCTACGGCGCTGTCACTGTTAAGGTCCAGTTGCGTGCCGTCGCTCAAGGTCATATGGCGAATTTCGCCCGTGGCGGTACGCAGCTCTGCAAAGGCCGCTTGCCAGGTTTCACTGCGTTGCACCAGGTAGCCGCTGCCACCGGCCACCAACAGCAGGCCGAGCAGTTTGAGCGCGGCCCGGCGTTGGGTATCCGGGGTGTCGCGCAATACTGCGCGAGCGCTGTCGGCAGGTACGCCGCCCAGGGTGTGTTGCAGCTGCTGCAAGCGCTGCCAGGCGCGGCGGTGTTCCGGGTCAGCGGCCTGCCAGCGGGCAAACGCCTGGCGCTGCTCGCCCTTGAGCTCGTCGCCCCATTGCAGCATCAACCACTCGCTGGCTTGCTCGACAATCGCGGGGGCGATAGGCGCGTCGTGTTTCATTCTTCGTACACCACCTGGTAGCAGGCGACAATGGCGCGGGTCATGTACTTCTGCACCGAGCTGACGGTGACGCCCAGGCGTACGGCGATTTGCGCATAGCTCAAGCCTTCGAACTGCGAAAGTAAAAACGCACGGCGTACATTGTCGGGCATGCGGTCGAGCATGGCGTCGATCTGCATCAGGGTTTCGAGGATCAGCGCGCGGGTTTCCAGGGAAGGCGACTCGGGCTCGGGCAGGTGCGCGATGCTTTCCAGGTACGCACGCTCGATGCGCAGGCGGCGCCATTGGTCGATCACCAGGTTGCGGGCGATCTGCGCCAAATAGCTGCGGCTTTCCTTGTCACCCGGAAAACGCCCGGCCACCAGCAGGCGCAGGAAGGTGTCCTGCGCCACATCGGCGGCCTGTTCGCGGTCGCCCAGGCGCTTGCGCAACCAGCCTTGCAGCCAGCCATGATGGTCGCGGTACAGGATGTGAAGCTGTTGCTGGCCGTCAGTCGCGATGCCCATGAAAAGCTCAGAAGTGTTATTGAGAGCAATTATCATTACATCTTATTTGGCGACTGACAAAAACTCTTTGTTGCTCAGCGCCCAGCGGTCTGCAACGGATACACCGACTCCCACCCTCCTCCCAACGCTTTGTACAGCCCGACCATGGCCAATGACACGCCGGTGGAGCTCTCTACCCACTGTTCCTGAGTCGCCAGCAATGCGCTTTGCACGGTGAGTACGTTGACGAAATCCGCCACGCCTTCGACGTACTGGTGTTGGGCGGTGGTCAGCGCAATTTGGTTCTGGCGCACAGCTTCCGCGAGGCTGTTGCGGCGCAGTTGGCTGGCGTTGTAGCGGGTCAGTTGGTCGTCGATTTCATGCCAGGCACGCAGCACGGTTTGCTGGTAGGCCAGGGCCGCTTCCTGTTGCTGGGCTTCGCGTAAATCCACCATGCCTTGCAGGCGCCCGCCGTTGAACAGCGGTAGGCTCAACTGTGGGCCGAAGGCAAAGGCGCGGGAACCCCAGGAACCGAAATCCGAGAGCTGCATGGCTTGGGAGCCGAGGCTGCCGGACAGGGTGATGCGTGGGTAAAAGTCGCCCTTGGCCACGCCGATGCTGGCAGTGGCAGCGTGCAAGCGAGCCTCTGCCTGACGGATGTCTGGGCGGCGCTCGGCGAGTTCCGATGGCAGGCCGATCGCGACCTGGCGCTGTGTTTGCGGCACAGGGGCGTCTTTGGACAGCTGCGCGTACAGCGCCTGGGGTGGCTCGCCCATCAGCAGACTAAGGGCGTTGATCAATTGGTCCTGGCGCTGTTGTAAATCCGGCAGGCGCGCCTCGATAGCCGCGACTTGAGCGGCGGCTTCGGCCACGTCCAGGTCGGTCGCGACGCCGTCGGCCAGACGCAGTTGCGAGAGCTTGAGGCTGTGGCGCGCGACGTCGAGGTTTTGCTCGGTCACGGCGCGGGTATTTTGTACGCCGCGCAGTTGGATGTAATCCTGGGCGGTCTCGGCCAGTACCGACAACAGCACGGCGCGACGGTCGTTTTCGGCGACTTCCAGGGTGGCGTCGGCGGCTTCGGTTTCGCGCTTGACCCGGCCCCAGAAGTCCAGTTCCCAAGAAGCGGAGAAGCCCATGTCCCATTGGTTGAAGGCTGCGCGGCCATTCTCGCCGGAAGGGTCGTTCAAACCTTTGCCACTGTTACGTTTGCGCTGGTAGCCGCCACCGGCATCCACATTGGGGTAACGCTCGGCGGTGGTCACCTGGCGTACGGCGCGGCTCTGTTGCAGGCGGCTGCTGGCCAGTTTCAAGTCGAGGTTATCGCTAAGGGCGCGGCGTGTCAGGGCGGAAAGCTGCGCGTCGTGGAACACGTCCCACCAGCGTTCCTGCAAGGGGTCGCTGACGGCGCGGCTGGCGGCCTGGCGGCCCTGGGGTTCGCTCCACTGATTGATCTGCGGGCTCTCGGGCCGCTGGAAGTCGGGACCGACCGTGCAGGCACTCAGGCTGATCAGGCTCAAGGTGAGCCAAGCGAGGTGTTTCATTGCTGGGCCACCTCACGCTGTTGCGCGACCGGCCGGGTGTCGACGCTGGCTTCCACCGACATGCCGACGCGCAAACGCTCGGTCAGTGGCTGGTTCGGTTCGAGGACGATCTTCACCGGAATACGCTGCACCACCTTGGTGAAGTTGCCGGTGGCGTTGTCGGGCTTGACCGAGGCGAAGGTCACCCCGGTGGCAGGCGCCAGGCTTTCCAGATGGCCTTTGAGCAGTTCGCCGTCAAGGCTGTCGACGCTGACTTGCACCGCTTGCCCCGCGTGCATATGCGACAGTTGGGTCTCTTGGAAATTGGCCACCACGTAGGCTTCGGCCAGTGGCACCACCGCGAGGATCTTGCTGCCCGGTGTCACATAGGCGCCGACCCGCACCGCACGCTCACCGACCATGCCATCCACCGGTGCGACAATGCGCGTGTAAGACAGCTGATAACTGGCCATTTCCAGCGCGGCCTGGGCGCGTTTGAGCCCACCTTCGGCGGCGTCGCGCTGGGCGGTGAGGATTTCCACCTGCTTGCGTTCGGCGGCCAGCACGGCGGTGGATTTGGCCAGGCGCGCGGTAGCCTGGTCGATGCGGGTCTTGGCTTGCTGGGCGTTCTGCACGGTGCCCGCACCAACGCCAGCGAGGTGGTTGTAGCGATTCAGTTCATGCTCGGCAAACGCCACTTCTGCGCGATCTGCTGCCACGGTGGCCTGGGCCTGGGCGATCACCGAGCTCTGGCGCTCCAGGGTCGCGCCGGCGTTTTTCAGCTGGGCCTGGGCGACCAGGGTGTCGGCATCGGCGGCCTGGGCGGCGGCGCGAAAGTCGCGGTCGTCGATCAGCGCCAACAGTTGGCCGGCCTTGACGCGCTGGTTGTCCTCTACCAGTACTTCCTTGATGAAACCCGCCACCCGCGGCGCAACCAGGGTGAAGTCGGCGGCGACGAAGGCGTCGTTGGTGGTCTGGTGCTTGCTGCCCAGTACGCCCGGCGCAATCAGGTAAACCAGCACGCCGACGGCAAATACAGCAATAACGGAGACGGCAATTTTGTCTTTGCGTTTCATGGAAAGTCCTTGAGGTCAGGCCGGAGCGCGAGGCGGATAGATCCGCGTGGGCATCCAGAAAATCAGCAGGATCAACGCCACCGCGACACCGGCCATGACGACGTAAAGATCCGAAGAGGTCAGCACCACGGTCTGCTCGTGCAAGCGGTGGGCGAGGCCCGGCGCGTCAGCGTCGGCCAGGGGCGAATTGCCCAGGCGGTCCACCAACATGGTTGAATGGAAATGCCCGCGCTGGGTGGTCAATGTATCCAGCACCGCAGTGGCGATCACAGCAGCCAGGCCCTTGACCGTATTGAACCAGGCCGAAGCGAAAGGCCCTTCAATGGGTTGAATACTGCCGGTAGACAGCATCAGCAGCGGCAGCACGGCCATCGGCTGACCGAAAATCTGCAGCAGGTACCAGCCATAAAAGTCGTCACGAATCCACGCCGAGGTCAGGTGCGAGCTGCCGATGCAGCACAGCACCAACATGCTCAGGCCAATGCCCAGCACCCAGCGGCAATCGACCCAGCGCAGGTTGCACAGCGCCGCCACCAGCGGCAGCGCAATCAACTGCGGCAGCGCCATCAGCAGCATCACCGGCGCAGTTTGCAGCGGCCGGTAGCCCTGGACCTGGGCGAGGAAACTCGACGGGATGATGATCACCGAGGTCAGCACCATCAGCACGCCGGCCAGCACGATCAGGGCGAAGGCCAGGTTGCGCAGGCCGAGCATCTGCAGGTTGAAGAAGGGCAGCGGCTGCGACCATTCGTTGAGCATGAACAGCACCAGCAACAATGTGCCGCCACACAGCAGGAAGGTAATCAGGCCCGATTCGAACCAGTCCAGGCGATTGCCCTGCAACAAGCCGATCACCAGCATGCAAATCGCCGGAAAGCCCAATAGCAGGCCACGCCAGTTGAACTGCTTGAAGCGCTCCAGGCGCAGCGGGTCTTGTGGCAAACCGTAGGCCACGGCCGCCATGGCCAGCAGGCACGGCGCGACGATCTGCCAGAACGCCCACTGCCAGCCGACGTATTCGGTCCACAACGCCGCCAGCGGCGTGCCCAGGCTGGGCCCGAAGGTGGCGGTCAGTGCGTAACCGGCCAACCCGTACAACTTGACGTTGGCCGGCAAAAAACGCAGCGCCACGGTCATCAGCATCGGCGGCAGCGCGCCACCGGCCAGGCCTTGCACGGTACGCAGCAGCAGCAGGCTTTCGTAGTTCGGCGCAAACGGGCAAAGGATGCCCAGCACGGTGAACAAACCGATAGCGCACAGGGTGAAGCGACGCAGGGAAAACGTCACCGAACACCACGGCGCGAAGGCCATGGCTGCCACGGAGGTGGCGGTATAGGCGGCGACCAACCACGTGCCTTCATCAAAGCCGATGTACAGCGCGCCACGGATATCGGCGAGAGCAACCTTGGTGACCATCTCGTTGAGACCGGAGACCAGCACCGCCAGCAACACGCCGAGCAAGCCGATGATGATGCGCGGGCCGAACACGGGTGGGCTCGGGGCCGTAGGTTTGGCTGCGGCCTGGAGGACGGGGGCAGCGAGGGACGTCATGAACAGGTAACTCGGAATGAGAAATACCCGAGCAGTTTAATCAGGCACTCTCATGACAAAAAGTTACTTGTTGGCAGGTTATAAGTGCGCCAGGCGCAACTTTGAACATCAACACTGAACCCTGTGGGAGCTGGCTTGCCTGCGATAGCGCCAGTTCAGTAAGAGATTCAGTGACTGACACGCCGCCTTCGCAGGCAAGCCAGCTCCCACATTCATCCGCGTTCGCTTTATACCGGCTGGGCTTCTAGCCAGGTGGCATGACAGCTTTCGCGCATGGTTTCACGCAGCCATTTGTGCGCCGGGTCTTTGTCGAAGCGTGGGTGCCAGGATTGCGCCAGGACCAGGGTTGGCAGTGGAATCGGCAAGGCAAATGCGCGCAGTGGCAGGTTCAGACGCTTGGCGCTCAGGAGGGCTTCCTTGGGTACCGGCAACAGCAGGTCGGAATCGGGCAGCATGAACATCGCACCGTGAAAGCCTGGGGCGATCATGGCCACACGGCGCTCCAGGCCTTGGGCATTCAACGCGGTATCGATGGGCCCACGGGCGATGCCGCGCCGGGAGATGCTGATGTGGGAGTAGCTGGCAAAGCGTGCCGCCGTGATTTCTTCGTCGAACAGCGGGTGGTCTTGTCGTGCCAGGCCGACAAAGGTGGTGGAGAACAGGTTCTGCACCTTCACTTCCGGGCTGGCAGGCATGGTGTTGCTCACCCGCAAGTCCAACCGCCCTTCGCGCAAGGCTTCATCGTCCGTGTCGCCTTCGGGCACGAAGCGCAGCTCGCACAGCGGCGCCATGCGCTCCATGGTGTCGAACAGTCGCCCGCCATACACGCCGATGAAAAAGTCATTGGCGCGCACGCTGAAGCGGCGGCGCAAGGTGCTCAGATCGACTTGGTCCGCCGAACGGAACAGCAACGCAGCCTGCTCCACCACATTGCGCACCTGGCCTTGCAACTCGAGCGCCTTGGGCGTCGGCACCAGGCCACGGCCGGCACGCACCAGGATCGGGTCACCGACCGCTTCACGGATACGCGTGAGGGTGCGGCTCATGGCGGCCGGGCTAAGGTTCATCCGCCGCGCGGCGCCCACCACACTGCCCTCGTCGAGCAACGCGTCGAGGGCGACCAGCAGGTTCATGTCTGGTAGTTGCATGCCAAGCACTCGTGGTCCGTTGGGAGTGAACTGGGCGCAATCCTAGCAGGCTTTATCGGGTTAGAACGGCGCGTCACCCTGAATCGTGGTGCGGTACAACTTGCGGCGCAGATGGCTTGGGCACCCGGCGGCCAGGTGGATCAGCGAGCGGTTGTCCCAGAACACCAGGTCGTGGGGCTGCCACTGATGACGGTAGATATTTTCCGGCAGCACGCTGTAGGCATAGAGCTGGGCCAGCAGGTCACGGCTTTCGTCATCGGGCAAGCCGACGATACGGGTGGTGAAGCCCTCGCTGACGAACAGCGCCTTACGGCCGCTTTCCGGGTGGGTGCGCACAACGGGGTGCACCACTTCGGCAACCTGGGCGAGCTGTTCGGGGGTAAGGATTGGGCGCCAGTTGCCTTCGAATTTGGTCTCGCTGTAGCGCGCCGTGTAGGAATGCGCGGCGCTGCGGCCTTCGACCGCGTTGCGCAGGTGACCTGGCAAGTGCTCCCAGGCTTTGTGCATATCGGCGAACAGAGTGTCGCCGCCTTCAGATGGCAGTTCCTGGGCATGCAGCATCGAACCCAGGCTGGGCAGTTCTTTGTATGACAGGTCCGAATGCCAGAACTTGCCTGCATCCCCCAGGCCGATGGATTGGCCGTTCTCGATGATGTTGGAAACGATCAGGATCTCGGGGTGGTTGGCCAACAGGAACTGCTTGAGCACATGGATCTGCAACACGCCGAAACGGCGGCTGAAGGCGATCTGTTGTTCGGGGGTGATGCGTTGGTCGCGGAACACGATGACGTGGTAGTCCAAGTGTGCGCGATGGATGCGGGCGAAGTCCTGCTCGTTGACTGGGCGGGACAAGTCCAGGCCGATGATCTCGGCGCCGACACTGCCGGGGAAGGGGTGGATGTCGAAGGTTTGGAGGGCGGTGGTGGCAGACATTTGATTCATTCCCGGCGGACAGGGGAGTGAATTTATAGGCATAAGGATGGAAGCTTAAATACCGTTAGCGCATATGGATATGGCGTTTGGTTTGAGCTGTAGCGTGATGCTGACGGCTCACCGGGGGCAAGCCCCCTCCCACATTCTGATTGGTGAACACATTCAAATGTGGGAGCTGGCTTGCCTGCGATAAGGTCGGACAGGCGCTGAAGATCAACGCTCGTGCAACGCCTCGGCCCGCGCCTTGATGATCGGCTTGAGCAGGTAGCTGAGGATGCTTTTCTTGCCGGTGATGATATCCACCGAAGCAACCATGCCGGGGATGATCAGCAGCGGCTTCTCATCGGTGCCCAAGTGGCTGCGGTCGGTGCGCAGAGTGATCATGTAGTAGGTGGTCTTCTTGTCTTCATCAGTGATGGTGTCGGCGCCGATGCGTTCGAGCTTGGCCTTCAGGCCACCGTAGACCGTGTAGTCGTAAGCGGTGAACTTGACCACCGCTTCCTGCCCTGGGTGCAGGAAGGCGATGTCTTGCGGGCGGATCTTGGCCTCTACCAGTAGGGTGTCGTCCAGCGGCACGATTTCAACCATATCGCTGCCCGGCTGGATCACACCCCCAACGGTGTTGACCAGCAACTGCTTGACGATCCCGCGCACTGGCGAGGTGACCAGGGTGCGGCTGACCCGGTCTTCCAGCGCGCGGCCGGTGGACTCGGCCTTGTTCAGTTCAGTACGGGCTTCGTTGAGTTGGGTCAGGGCTTCGCTGCGGAATTTGCCGCGGGTTTCATCGATCTTGCGTTGCACTTCCTTGATCGCCGATTCAGCACGCGGGATCGCCAGGGTGGTGGCGTCCAACTGCCCGCGGGTTTCCATTTCGGCGCGCTTGAGGCGCAGCACTTCTACCGGCGACACCGCGCCCTGGGCCACCAGCGGCTCGGACATGTTGATTTCCTGGCGTTGCAGGGACAACTGGCTGCGGTATTGGCCCTGCTTGGAGGTGAACTCGCGCAGTTCCTGTTGGCGTTGCACGAGTTGTTCCTGCAAGCCGCCGACTTCGTCTTTCAACTGCTGGCGGCGGCTTTCATACAAGGAGCGCTCGTTGGCGGCCTGGCTCGGCGCGGCCTTGAGCACCTCGTCAGGGATGTTCAGCGGGCGGTCATCCACCTGGGCGCTCAAACGCTCGACACGCAGTTGCATGGCCAGGCGCAGGGCTTCGGTTTCCCCGGCGTTGGAGACAAACCGCGTGTCGTCGAGACGAATCAACGGCGCGCCGGCCTCTACGATCTGGCCTTCCTTGACGTACAGCTCGGCGACGATGCCGCCTTCAAGGTTCTGGATTTTCTGCAGCTTGGACGACGGAATCGCCTTGCCGTCGCCACGGGTCACTTCGTCGATCTGGGAGAAACCGGCCCACACCACCAGAAATACAAAGAACGCGATGATTGCCCAAATGGTCAGGCGGATGACCCGTGGCGCATCTTCGATCAGCGCCTTGTTGACCTCGGGCAGCGGCTGGCCCTGCAGCGAATCGGAGCCTTTGAAGTAGCGGCCGACCGCACTCTTGATGGAATTAAGCAACACTGATCTGCCCCTTCTTCAACGCTTCCATGACCACGGCTTTCGGGCCGTCCGCGAGAATCTGCCCACGGTCGACCACCAGCAGACGATCAACCAGGGAGAGCAGTGAGGCTCGGTGCGTGACCAGCACCACGGTTTTGTTTTGCACCACGGCTTGCAGGCGTTGCTTCAAGCGTTCTTCGCCGGTGTTGTCCATGGCGCTGGTGGGTTCGTCCAGCAGCAGCATGGGCGGGTTGAGCAGCAGCGCACGGGCCAGGGCAACGTTCTGGCGCTGGCCGCCGGACAGGTTCTGCCCACGCTCGCCGACTTGCAGTTCGTAGCCTTGGGGATGCAGACGGGCAAATTCGTGCACGCCAGCCAGTTCGGCGGCTTGCAGGACCATTTCATCCTCGACGTAGCGCGCACCGCTGACCAGGTTGTCGCGCAGGGTGCCGGCCAGCAATTGAATGTCTTGGGCGACATAGCCGATGTTGTGGCGCAGCTCGCTCACGTCGATCTGGCGCACGTCCACGCCGTCCACCAGCAAGGAGCCGGAGTCGGGTTGGTAAAGGCCGACGATCAACTTGGCCAGGGAGCTTTTGCCCGAGCCGCTGCGGCCGATGATGCCGATTTTTTCCCCTGGCTTGATCACCAGGTTGATGTTTTTCAGCGCCAGGTTCTGCTGGTTCGGGTAAGTGAAGTTCAGGCCCCGGCACTCGATGGCGCCTTGCAGGGTGCGACGGCTCATGGGGCGCTCTTCGAAGTTGCGCTCCTGGGGCAGCTCCATCATCTGGTCCACCGAGGTCATGGTGACCTTGGCTTGCTGATAGCGCGTCAGCAGGCCCGACAGCGAGGCCAACGGGCTCAAGGCACGACCACTGAGCATGTAGCAGGCAATCAGGCCGCCCATGCTGAGGTTGCCGTCGATGATCTGGTACACGCCGAACACGATCATGATCACGCCGGCCAGTTGCTGGATCAGCAGGGTCATGTTCATCGACAGGCCCGACAGCAACTTCACCCGAAGCTCAAGCCGGCTCAGGGTACCGATGGTCTGTTCCCAGCCGTACTGACGCTCGCTCTCGGCATTGTTGACCTTGACCGCATCAAGCCCGGCGAGGGTTTCGATCAGGCTCGACTGGCGCTCGGCGGCCAGCGCCATGGTGCGTTCCATGGTCGCGACCAAGGGCTTTTGCAAGGCGTAGCCGATGCCCAGGGCCAGTGGGAACGCCAGCACCGGGATCCACACCAGGTGCCCGCCGAGAATGGCGATGACCAGGAAGATCAGCAGCGTAAACGGCAAGTCGATCAGGCTGGTGAGGGTCAGCGACGCGAGGAAGTCGCGCAGGCTTTGAAACTCATGGATGTTCTGCGCGAAGCTGCCGACCCGCGCCGGGCGGTATTTCATGGACATGCCGACGATGCGCTCGAACAGCGTGGCCGAGATGATCAGGTCGGTCTTTTTACCGGCCAGGTCCAGGCACAGGCTGCGCAGGCTTTTGAGGATCAGGTCGAACAGGTAGGCACCGCAGATGCCCACGGCCAGCACCCACAGGGTGGCGGTGGCCTGGTTCGGCACAACGCGGTCGTACACGTTCATCACGAACAGCGGCGCGGCCATGGCGATGATGTTGATCAGGAAGCTGGCGGCGATGGCGTCGGTGTAGAGCCAGCGTGAACGCATGAGGGTGTCACGGAACCACGAGCGCGCCCGCGGAATCAGGCTGCCGTGGTTGACGTCGAACTTGTGCTGCGGCTGTGCAAAGAAGACTTTGCCGATGTAGTCGTCGGCCAGTGCTTCGCGCTTGATCAGCACTTCACCGCCGTCGCTTTCGCTGAGCAGGATCCGCGCTTCATCTTCGCCCTCCCAGCCCACCAGCACGGTACTGCGACCGTCTTTGAGCAACAGCAGCGCCGGCAGTGCAATGGTCGGGATCTGCTCCAACTTGCGTTGCAGCAGCCGGCCTTGCAACCCGGCCCGTGCAGCGGCACGCGGCAGCAGTTCGGCACTCAAGCGTTGCGAAGGCAGCGGCAGGCCGGTGGTGAGCATGGCCGCACTGGCCGGTTTTTGATGCAGGGCGCAGAGCGCCAACAACCCGTCGAGTAACGGGTCGTCGTGCAGTGCGCGTGGATCATGACTGAGATGAACTCGACTGACTTCAGGTTCCACGCGGGGCACTCTCGACTAACAGATGGGGCTATTGGGGTGGCTCAATTCATCCCAGGCAGTTGGACTTTAGGTTTCACGTCGTTCTGCACGACGGAGGCCATTGGTGCAACCACTCCCTGGCTCTTGAGCAATTCGCCCATGGTCGCCTTGATTCGGTACTGAGTAAATAACTGAATGTTCTTGATTTCTTCCAGGCGGCGGGAAGCGGTGAACAATTCATTTTCGCTGTCGAGCAAATCCAACAGCGTACGTTGACCAAGGCTGAACTGTTGCTGGTAGGACGTGCGTACGCGGGTGCTGTGATCCACGTACTGCTGGGCGACCGGCAATTGCGCATTGGCGTTGTTCAGGGCGTTCCAGGCCAAGCCTAGTTCTTCATTGAGTTGGCGCAAGGCATTGTTACGGATGTCCAGCGCCTGGTTGGCCTGGTAGGACTTCGATTGCAGGTCGGCCTTGTTGCTACCACCGGCGAACAGGTTGAAGCGCATGCGCACCATGGCTTCCCAACCATTGCTGTGGTTGGGATCACCGGAGACGTTGTTGTCGGCGTTGGTACCCAATTCAGCGTCAAAACGCGGATAGAAGTTGGACTTGGCGGCGTCGTACTGCTTCTCGGCGGCAGAGATATCCGACTCGGCCGAACGCAGGATCGGGCTGTTGTCGAGCATCTGGCGACGCGCTTCATTCAGGTCTGCCGGCAGCATGGCCATGAATGGGGCCGGACGCTCGAGTTCGTCGGGCATCTGGCCGACGGCGCTGAGGTAGTTGACCTGCGCATCGGCCAGGTTGGTCTGCTCGGTGATCAAGTTGTTACGGGCCTGGGCCAGGCGCGCTTCGGCCTGGTCCTGGTCGGCACCGTTGCCGACGCCGCGCTCGGTGCGCAACTTGATCTGGTCGTAGATGCGTTCGTGGTTGCGCAGGTTATCTTCGGCCAGGCGTACGAACTCACGACGGGTCAATACTTCCAGGTAAACCTGGGCAACGGTCAGCGCGGTGCGCTCGGAAGTCCCGAGCAAAGAGTAAGCGCGGGAATTAACGTTGGCTTGTTGACGCCCGACTTCGCTGGAGGTGGCGAAACCGTCAAAAATCATTTGCTGCAGGCGCAGGCTGGATTCACCGCGGTTGAGCGTGTCCCAGTGATTGCCGCCAGGATTGTTGGCGCGGGTGGTGGCGTTGTCGGTTCCTTGGCGGCCGTAACCGGCGTTCAGGTCGACACGCGGCAGGTAGCCGCCTTGTGCGGCGCGCAATTGGTAATCGGCAGCGATGCGGCTGTTAACACCTGCCTGGATTTCCGGGTGTACATCCAATGCCTGTTGCATGGCTTGGGGCAGTGTCTGGGCTTGTACGAAACTGGCGGCGAGAACGAACGGTATTGCCTTGAACAGGTGCAGACGCATTTAAAATTCCCTAGGACTTCTTGTCTCAAATCACAGCGATTGGCACCGCTGCGTCGGATAATGGCTACCGTAATGACCGTACGTCGGAAAGTTCAAAAAGCGGAACTGCTTCACACACATGTAGGACGGTTCGCCGCATAAATATCAATGTGACATTACGGGGCCGATTGTTTAGGATGGCGGCCCTAAGGTCAATAGTTTGGCACTAACTAGATAGCTAAAAAATCTAGCCAATTATTTGACGTCAATGCATATATAGACTACGCCCTCCCAATTGGCAGCCCTAATAGCGCGCTGCGAAATGGAATTTGTCGAAACGGATCGCCGGAGAAAATTTTAATGAGCAGTGTTGTTGCCATCGTCAAAAGCATTGTTGGTCAAGTTTTCGTTATTTCTCCGGAAGGTGCTCGGCGCGTACTCGTTGAAGGTGATCGCTTGTTCGCGGGCGACCAGATCGACACCGGTATGTCGGGCGCCGTGAGCCTGGAGCTGGCCGACGGTCGCATTCTGGACCTGGGCCGTGACACCCAGTGGAGCGCCGACCTGCCGGACTCCAGCCTCGACCTCGCCGCTGCCAGCGAGCAAGCCGCGCCATCGGTTGCCGAGCTGCAACAAGCCATCGCCGCTGGCGCCGACCCGACCACCGACCTGGAAGCCACCGCCGCCGGCGCAAACGCTGCCGGTAACGGCGCAGCCGGGGGTGGCCACAGCTTCGTGGTGCTGGACGCGACCGCCGGCCGTGTCGATCCGACCATCGGCTTCCCCACCGGTACGCTTGGTCAGGGCACTTCGGCTCTCAACGCGCTGACCGGTGCCCCAGGCTCCGCTGACGCGGGCAACCTGGTGCTGCAGCCTTCGACCCTGTCCCTGAGCGCAACCCCCACCATCACCGAAGCCGGTGGTGTGCTGACCTACACCGCGACCGTGACGCGGCCATCCAGCAGCGACCTTACCGTCACCTTGTCCAATGGCGCGGTGATTACTATCCCGTCAGGCCAACTGACCGGTACGGTCAACGTACCCTTGGCGCCCAACGACACCCCGTACAACGACCCGAGCCAGATCAGCGTGGGCGTTACGGGCACCACCGGTGGCGGCAACCTGGTATTGACCATCGACCCTAACCCGGCCGTGACGCAGATCACCGACACCATCGACACCACCACGGTCACTCTAACGGCTGGTTCGACCGTGACCGAAGGCGGTCAAATCACCTACACCGCCACCTTGACCAACCCGGCGCAGACGCCGGTGAATGTCACCTTGAGCAATGGCTCGGTGATCACTATCAAAGCCGGTGAGTCGACAGGCAGCGTTGTCGTAGATACGCCAGCTAACGACGTCTACAACAAC
>NZ_BCBO01000162.1:0-4812 GCF_001320835.1 Pseudomonas sp. NBRC 111138
TGATGCCTACCCTAAAACCCGCTTTACTCAAGCCACATCCCACCACTCATCTGCGAAATTGTTTCAAAACTTGACGATGCTCCATGCATCGACCATATTGATAGTTAGCAAACTAACTGTATGCGAACTATCCAGTGCCTCAATCCCTCGAACAACTCCAGATGAGCCTCAGCAGCAGCATGGTGGTGGGCGCCCGTAATTGGCGCAAAATCTGCCAGACCACGCTGGTGAGCTATGGCATCTCCGAAGCCTGCGCCGTGCCGTTGTTGATGATCGGTCGCTTGGGCGACGGGGTACACCAGGTCAAAGTAGCCCAGGCTTCCGGTATGGAAAGCCCATCACTGGTGCGCCTGCTCGACCGGCTGTGCGGTGACGGTTACGTCTGCCGCACCGAAGACATCCACGACCGCCGCGCCAAGGCCCTGAGCCTTACCGAGCGTGGCCGTGAGCTGGTGCAGGCGGTGGAGGCGCAACTGGTGCGCCTTCGCAAGGACGTGTTGGCGGATATCGCCCCCGACGATCTGCAAGCGGCACTGCGTGTATTGCGCGCCTTCGAAGCGGCCGAGGCTGTGTCGCCTTGAACGGATTTTTTACCGGCTTCCCGCCTGCCCGCGATTGGTTCTACGGGGTGCGTACTTTCGCCGCGTCGATGATCGCGCTGTATATCGCCATGCTCATGCAGATGCCGCGTCCGTACTGGGCGATGGCCACGGTGTATATCGTATCCAGCCCGTTTGTCGGCCCTACCAGTTCCAAAGCCCTGTACCGCGCCATCGGCACCTTGATGGGCGCGGCGGCGGCGGTGCTGTTTGTGCCGATGTTCGTGCAGTCACCCTACATTCTGGTGGTGGTGATTGCGTTGTGGACCGGCACTTTGCTGTTCTTATCCATGCACCTGCGCACCGCGAATAACTATGCCCTGATGCTGGCCGGCTACACCTTGCCGCTGATTGCTCTGCCGGTGGTGGATAACCCCTTGGCGGTCTGGGATGTGGCGGAGGCGCGTACCGAAGAAATCTTCCTCGGCATCGCGGTCGCAGCGGTGGTGGGCGCGATGTTCTGGCCTCGGCGCCTGATGCCGGTGTTCGATGGCTCGGTGGCCAAGTGGTTCAGCGACGCCCAGGTCTATAGCCAGCGCTTCCTCACCCGTCAGGTAGACCCAGAAGAAGTCAGTAACCTGCGCGGCGGCATGGTCGCCACCTTCAACACCCTTGAGTTGATGATCGGCCAGTTGCCTCACGAAGGCGCGCGGCCACAAACGGTGCGCAACACCAAGGAACTGCGCGGGCGCATGATCCATCTGCTGCCGGTAATCGATGCACTGGATGATGCGGTGTACGCCATCGAGCATCGCGCACCGGAGTTTCTCGACCGGCTCAAACCGTTGCTGGAAGAGGCCAACGCCTGGCTGCAAAGCACCACCGAACAAGCACCCCTGGAACGCTGGCGCGTGCTGCGTGACCAGATCGACGCCGCCCAACCCCAGGGCGAAGCGCTGGATGACCGCCACACGTTGCTGTTCTCCAACGCCCTGTACCGCCTGGGCGAATGGGTCGACCTGTGGCAAGACTGCCGCAGCCTGCAAGCCGCCATCCAGTGTGAAAGCCAGGACACCTGGCGCGCCGTCTACCGCCACTGGCGCCTGGGCCGGCTCACGCCGTTTCTCGACCGTGGCCTGATGTTCTACTCGGCGTTCTCCACCGTGACCGCGATCATTGTCGCCTCGGTGCTGTGGATTTTGCTGGGCTGGACCGACGGCGGCAGCGCCGTGATCCTTGCCGCCGTCGCCTGCAGCTTTTTCGCCTCGATGGACGATCCGGCACCGCAGATCTACCGGTTCTTTTTCTGGACCGCCATGTCGGTGCTGTTCGCCAGCTTGTATCTGTTTCTGGTGCTGCCCAACCTGCATGACTTCCCCATGCTGGTGCTGGCCTTCGCCGTGCCGTTTATCTGCATCGGCACCCTTACGGTTCAGCCACGCTTCTACCTGGGCATGTTGCTGACGCTGGTGAACACATCGTCGTTCATCAGCATCCAGGGCGCTTATGACGCGGACTTTCTCAACTTCGCCAACGTCAACCTGGCCGGGCCCGTTGGCCTGCTGTTCGCGTTCGTGTGGACGTTGATCGCCCGACCCTTCGGCGCTGAATTGGCGGCCAAGCGCCTCACCCGTTTCAGCTGGCGCGACATCGTCAGCCTCACCGAGCCCGCCACCCTGGCCGAGCACCGGCACATGGCCGTACAAATGCTCGACCGCCTGATGCAACACCTGCCGCGCCTGGCCCTCACCGGCCAGGACACTGGCATAGCCCTGCGCGACCTGCGCGTGGCGCTGAACCTGCTCGACCTGCTGGCCTACTCGCCACGCATCCTCGGTGTGCCACGGGTGTTGCTCAACCAGGTGGTGGAAGGCGTGGGCGGTTACTTCAAGGCCTGCCTCAAGGCGGGTGAACGCTTGCCCGCGCCCAGCGGTCTGCTGATGACCCTGGACCGCACCCGTCGTGCCCTTAACGGCCAGGGCCTGCAAGACGAAGACGACACGCGCCTGCATCTGCTGCACGCCTTGGCCGGCCTGCGTCTGGCGCTGTTGCCCGGTGTGGAGTTCATTGGCGGTACAGAGATGCAAGCGCCGTTACCTGATGGAGCGCCTTTATGATCGGTGACCTGGATATCAGTGGGGTGTTCCTGCCTACGCTGCTGGTGCTGATGGGCATTACTTATGTGTTGTTTCTGGTGGTGCACGGGCTGTTGACGCGCATGCACTTCTATCGCCTGGTCTGGCACCGGGCATTGTTCAATGTGGGGCTCTACGCGCTGTTGCTGGGCGCGGTGGACTCACTCAGTCGATATTTGATGACATGAAAAAACCTTTTTTGACTATCGGCCGTGTCGTCCTGACGTTGTTGATCGTGAGTTTCGCGGTCGTCGTTGTGTGGCGCATGGTCATGTACTACATGTTTGCGCCCTGGACCCGTGACGGCCACATCCGTGCCGACATCGTGCAGATCGCCCCGGACGTTTCCGGGCTGATCCAGCGCGTTGACGTGCGCGACAACCAGTTGGTGACCAAGGGCCAGGTGCTCTTCGCCGTCGACCAGGACCGCTTCAAGCTGGCCCTGCGCCAAGCCCAGGCCGCCGTGGCCGACCGCCAGGAAACCCTGGCCCAGGCCCAGCGCGAGTACAAGCGTAACCGTGGCCTGGGCAACCTGGTGCCCAGCGAGCAACTGGAAGAGAGCCAGTCCCGCGTCGCCCGCGCCCAATCGGCACTGGCCGAAGCGCAAGTGACGGTGGACTCCGCCCAACTCAACCTCGACCGCTCGGTGATCCGCAGCCCTGTGGACGGCTACGTCAACGACCGCGCACCGCGTACCCAGGAGTTCGTCACCGCCGGGCGCCCGGTGCTGTCGGTGGTAGACAGCAACTCCTTCCACATCGACGGCTATTTCGAAGAGACCAAGCTCGACGGCATCCACGTCGGCATGGGCGTGGACATCCGTGTGATCGGCGACAACGCGCGCCTGCATGGCCACGTGCAGAGCATCGTCGCCGGTATCGAAGACCGCGACCGCAGCAGCGGCTCCAACCTGTTGCCCAACGTCAACCCGGCGTTCAGCTGGGTGCGCCTGGCCCAGCGGATCCCGGTGCGTATCGCCTTCGATGACGTGCCGGCGGACTTTCGCATGATCGCCGGGCGCACCGCGACGGTGTCGATCATCGACGACAAGGTCAAAGACGGGGACAAACCATGAAGCGGCTTCTGGCAACCGCTTCCCTGGGGTTGTTGCTGTCGGCCTGCCAAGTGGTGGGGCCCGATTACAAACTGCCGGAACAGGCCGCCGTCAACCGTGGCGACCTGCAAGGGCCGATCATGGGCGAGGGCAGCAACGTCGTCTCGGCACCGGTGCCGGCCGATTGGTGGAAGCTGTACAAAGACCCGCGCCTGGACGAACTGGTGCGCCAGGCTATGGCCTCCAACACCGACCTGCGCGTGGCCGCCGCCAACTTGCAGCGCTCGCGTTATCAGGTGCAGCAGGCCGAATCCGCTGGCGGCTGGAGTGCCGGCGTCAAGGCCGAGGCCCAGCGTTTGCAGGAATCTGGCGAGGCCTTCTTGCTGCCGGACAAAGTCCCGGTAGGCAATATCGGTAGCGTCGGGATTACCACGTCCTATCAATTCGACCTGTTCGGCACCTTGCAGCGCGGCATCGAAAGCGCCCAGGCCAGCGCCGATGCCACCCAGGCCGCGGCGGATATCGCCCGCATCACCCTGGTGGCCGATGTGGTGCGCTCCTATACCCAGGTGTGCGCGGCCAACGAAGAACTGGCGATTGCCAACGAGTCCCTCGACCTGCAAGCCCAGAGCACCAAACTGACCCAGCGCTTGCGAGATGCCGGGCGTGGCGATGAGACCCAGGTGACACGTTCGCAAACCCAATACAAATCCCTGCGTGCCGACATACCGCGTTATGAAGCCTCGCGTCAGGCGGCGCTGTTCCGGCTGTCGATGTTGCTGGCCAAACCTGTCGACCAACTGCCAGCCGGCACGGGCACCTGTGCCGAGCTGCCACATATTGCTCAACTGCTGCCGGTAGGCGATGGCGCCACGCTGCTCAAGCGTCGCCCTGATGTGCGCCAGGCCGAACGCCAGCTGGCCGCCGCCACGGCGCGTATTGGCGTGGCGACCGGCGCGTTGTACCCGGATATCAGCATCGGCGCCACGGTCGGCACCGTCGGCCTGCTGGAAAACCTCGGCACGCCTGCCACCAACCGCTGGGGCTTTGGCCCGATGATCAGCTGGACTGTACCGACCAACGG
>NZ_BCBO01000163.1:0-9240 GCF_001320835.1 Pseudomonas sp. NBRC 111138
GCGTGCATGAAGCTGAAGCCGCGACCCAGGGCGCCCTGGCCCACTTCGACGGCGTGGTGCTCAACGCCATCCGCGAAACCCAGACCGGCCTGGCCCAATACACCGCCGTGTTGCAACGCCGCGACGCCCTGGCCGACGCCGAACAGTCGGCGCGAGAAGCCGCCGGCCAGACCCATCGCTTCTTCCAGGCCGGCCGCGAATCCTTCCTGGCCGACCTGCAAGCCACGCGCACCTACACCGATATGCGTGCGCAACTGGCGGCGGCCAACACCCAGGTTGCCATGAGCCAGATCGACCTGTTCCTGGCCCTGGGCGGCGGTTGGGAAAGCGGACGAACGCAAGGGGAAAAACCCGGCAAACCGTGAGGTGATTGCTATGCTTTCTTGGGTGAGGCCCGCTGGCGCCTCACCCGACAAAGCTCGCGTTTGCTCATGGGGATTCCAAGAATGAAAAACCCTTATGCTCCCGCTTTCTGGTGCGTGCTCTTCGCACTGGTTTTGTTATCGGCCGCGTATTTTTACGGCGTCATGCTCGCCCATCAACTCGACAAGGCCATGGTGTTCCTCGACAGCGCCTGCCTGGTGATCGGCACCTTGTCCATCGGCGTGGTGGCCTGGGCGTCGTATCAAAACCAGCGCGTGAAGAAAAAACTCCTCGAACAGGGCAAGACCCGCGTGGCGATCTGGGACACCAAGGTCGCCCTGCGCCGTGTCGAAACCGTGTTCGATCGCTATTTCTGGGGCAGTTACTGGCAGCCGGGGCGCACGTTCCAGGAAGTCATGGGCGACCTCACCGGCACGCCGCTGGAAAAAAGCCTCGAAATCCTGAAAAAACAATGTGTGCTGCTGGATCGGCAGGTTGCCGACGGTAGGCACTGGCTGGATAACGCGCGGGAATTGTCCGACGTGGCCACGCAAATGGCCCGCGAGCGCTACCAGCTGGACTTTTGCGACCCCAAGGCCGACACCCCCGGCAATGCCGTGATACATCGCGAGTTCGAGGTGCTGGTGTACACCTGGACCGCACGCTTGAAGAGTTTTGATCACCAACTGGATGAAGTCGAACAGGAGTACTCCTGAACTCCTGCTGAACTGATCCCTCTGAAAGGTTGGGCCGTTTACGCCCGCCAGTGCTAATCTTCCCCAGCCTTTGGCCACACGGGCCACGACTGTAGGAGCGAGCTTGCTCGCGAAAGACGCCAACGATAACGCGGGCATTCTGAATGAACGCGGTGCCCATGCGTTGTTCGCGAGCACGCTCGCTCCTACAGGAACCCCTACAGGGTTCAAGGAAGACAGCCCACTTCTCACAGGATTTGATCAGGTCACTTCATGAATAAGCCAGCCGTTGTTTTCTTGGGTTTTGTTGTCGCCGTCGGCGCCGTCAGTGCGGGCGGTGCCTGGTACACCGGTAAACAACTGGAGCCGGTCCTGCAAACCGCTATCCAGAGCGCCAATAAAGAACTGCAGACCTCCATGGCCGGCGTCGATGGCAGCGTGACCCTGGAGCTGGTGTCCCTGGACCGTGGCGTGTTCAGCAGCACCGCGCACTATCGCCTCAAGGGCCAAGGCAGCGTGTTCGGCGAAGACAACCCGAACCCCGAATTGCTGTTCGTCGACCATATCGAACACGGCCCGCTGCCGTTCTCGCGCCTGGTGACCCTCAAGTGGTTGCCGGTCATGGCCACCAGTCACTACGAACTGGAAAAGAACCCCACCACCGAAAAATGGTTCGCCGCCAGCAAAGACGTGTCGCCGCTCAAAGGCGTGGCGAATATCGGCTATAGCCGTTCGGTCAGCGGCAACATCGAATTGCTGCCCCTGGAGTTCAAGGACGCCACTTCCTCGGTGAGCTTCTCCGGCGCCAACCTCAACTTCGACAGCAGCGCCGAAGGCCAGAAGGTCAAGGCCGAAGGCTTCATGAACAGCCTCAAGGTTGCCGCAGTGGACGCCGAAGGCGCACCGTTCGAAGCGGAGCTGGCCGGCCTGACCGTCGCCAGCAACCTGGAAAAAACCACCTTCGGTTTCTACACCGGCCAGAACACCGTGGAGCTGACCGACACCAAGGTCACCTTCGGCCCGCAGAAAGCCGTGCTGACCCTCAAGGGTTTCGAGCAGAAAGACTCCAGCGAAACCAAGGACAACAACCTGGCTGGCCGCGTCGACTACAAGATCGACGAGATCGGCTACCAGGGCAAAGCAGTCGGTTCGGCCGCCATGGCCGTGAGCATGAAGAACGTCGACATTCCGGCGATGCTGGTGCTGACCAAGCTCTACCAGGACAAGATGCAACCGGTGCAAGCTGCCGCTGCTGCCGGTCAACCGGTGCCGGAGCTGCAAATGACCGAAGCCGAGCAAGCCCTTGCGGAAGCCAACGTCAACCAGGTGCTGGCCGCCAAGCCGCAACTGGCCGTGGAAAACCTGTCGCTCAAAACCACCCGTGGCGAAAGCAAGTTCAACCTGGTGGTGGACCTGGCCAAGCCAACGTCCATGGAGCTGCCGCCGGTTGAACTGGGCAAGCAAATGGTCTCGCTGCTGGATGCCAACCTGACCCTGTCCAAGCCGATGATCAGCGACGTGGCGGCCCTGCAAGCCCAGGTGGGCGGCGTGACCGACCCGCAAGCCATCGAACAGCAATCGCAGATGGCGGCTGAGATGGTCAGCAGCATGGCGGTCGGTACTCAACTGGCGACCCTGGTGGGCACCGACGTGGTTTCCAAGCTGCACTACGCCAACAACGAGGTGACCTTCAACGGCCAGAAGATGACCGTTGAGCAGTTCCTCAGCTTTGTGATGTCCAAAGCCGGTGCGGTCAGCGGCGCCCAATAAACCTGAAATGCGATAAAAAAATGTGGGAGCTGGCTTGTGTGGGAGCTGGCTTGCCTGCGATAGCATCGCCCCGGTCTGGCTGGACGACCGAGGTGCCTGCATCGCGGGCAAGCCCGGCTCCCACACAAACCCGGCTCCCACTTTTGTTTTGTGTGAGGGCAAAAAATCGCGGTCGTACAATTCTGAACAATTGTTCTGAATTGTGCTTCCCCCTACTTCCCTAAGGGATAGTTCCTACAGGAAAGCTAGGTCGGGTCCCGAGACGCCGACACCCTGAAGCGTTTCGCTCAGGACCATCTATCGTTAGAGCTTTCCGTGTGTAAGGAAGCTCACGACATGCTGCGAAACCACCCCTACAGTGCCTCAGGCCGGTTGCGTCTGCTTATCGGAGCCGCACTGTGCAGCCAATTGCTGGTCCCAGGCCTTGCATTTGCCGACCCTGCCTACGACGCCCTGATCATCCAGGCCCGCAACGGTCACTTCACGCCGGCGCTGACCCAACTTCGCCAACTCTCCGCCGAACGCCAGACCCCAGGCCAGGTCAGCGACCACCTGGTGATCGCCGGCTGGGCCGGGCAAGATGCTGAAGTGCTCAAGGTTTACGAGGCGCAAGGCAAGCATCGCAACCTCACCACCCAGGCACTCGCCACGGTGGCGCGCACTTATCGCAATCAAAAGCAGTGGGCTCAGGCCGAAGCGGTCTATCGCCAGGCGCTGCTGCGTGAACCCAATAACGTCGACCTGCAACTGGGCCAGGCCCTCACCCAGGCCGATGGCGGCAAAGCCAACGAAGCGGTGCAACGCCTGCGCACGCTGGTGGCGGCGCAACCCAATGACCCCAACCGTCGCATGGCCCTGGGATATGCGCTGACACGTGCCGGCCTGAACTACGACGCGCTGTTCGAGTTCGACCAAGCCTTTATCCGGGCGGGCGATAAACCCGAAGTGGCGCGTGAATACATCGTTGCCCTGCAAAAGGCGCGGCTGCCGGAGCCGGCACTGCGCCTCTCGGCCAAGCGCCTGGGGCTGGTGGACGCAGTCACCCAGCGCCGCCTCGAAGGTGACCTTGCCGCCGAGCGTGTGCGCATGGCTGAGTTCGCCACACGCAGCGAGAAGGAACGCTACGTCATCGCAGACCGTGCCCTGCAGGACTACGACAAACTGATCAGTCGCTGGGCGCCGGACGCCACAGCCAAGGACGACGTCATCCGCTGGCGCATTGACCGCCTGGGCGCGCTCAAAGCGCGAGCACGGCATGCCGAGGTGATCCGCGATTACCAGACCCTCACTGGCGAAGGCGTGCAACTGCCTACCTACGCGTTGCGTTGGGTTGCCGGCTCTTACCTGGAACAGCGCCAGCCGGAAAAGGCCGAGCCGTTGTACCGCCAGGTACTCACCGCCCCCGACACCGATGCCAGCTATCGGGTCGATGACAGCACGGCGCTGTTCTACGCCTTGTTGGAAAGCGACAAGGTCGAAGAGGCCCGCCAGGTCGCCAACAACCTGGCCAAGGAGCAAAACCCCCGCGTTGAGCTCAAGGGCTTGCCCATTGGCAACCCCAATGACAACTGGATGGACGCCCAACAATTGTCCGCCCAGGCCGGTACCTATGGCGGTGACCTGCCCGGCAGCGAAGCCAGCCTGGAAGCCTTGGTGGCCAAGGCACCGGGCAATGTGGGCCTGCGCCTGGCCCAGGCCGACATGTACCGCGCCCGCGACTGGCCGCGTCGCGCCGAAGGCACGCTCAAGGAAACTGAAACCCAGGCTCCCCGCGATATCGGCCTGGAAGTCTCCCAAGCCTATACCGCCATGGACTTGCAAGAATGGCGGCAGATGGACGCGCTCACCGACGACGTGCTCGCCCGTAACCCGGACAACCGTCAGGTGCAGCGCCTGAGCCGCCTGCGCGATGTGCACGACATGGCCGAGTTGCGTGTCGAGGCCTACACCGGCAAGAGCTACGGTGGCGGCAATAACAACGACGCTGGTGCCGTCTCCGGCAGCCGAGACTGGGGCATTGAAAGCGTGATCTACACGCCTCCCATCGACGAAGACTGGCGCCTGTTCGCCGGTGCCGGCTATGCCACCGCCGACTTCCAGGAGGGCACTGGCCAACATCGCTGGCAGCGCGTGGGCGTGGAGCGTCGCACCCGTGACATGACCATCGAAGCCGAAGTGTCCAACCATTCCTATGGCGACGGTTCCAAGCAAGGCGCCAGCGTGTCGATTGCCCGCGACATCAACGACCACTGGCAATACGGCGGCAGCCTTGGCTATTTGCTCAGCACCACGCCGTTGCGGGCCCTGAATGACGGTGTCACAGCCAACGGCGGCAGCGGTTTTATCCGCTGGCGCGCCAACGAAAGCCGCGAGTGGAAACTGACCCTCAGCCCGTCCCATTTCAGCGACGGCAACGACCGCTTCGAAGCATTGCTCACCGGCCGCGAGGGCCTCTACAGCTCGCCCCATGTGCAAGTGGACCTGGGCCTGGAAGTGGGCGCCAGCCGCAACAGCAAGGAAGACACCGTGTACTTCAACCCGAAGTCGGACTTCACGGTGTTGCCCATGATCAACGTCAATCACGTGCTCTATCACCGCTACGAAACCCAGTGGAGTCAGCAGTTCCAAATCGGCGCGGGTACCTACAGCCAGCGTGACTACTCCACCGGCGGTATTGGCCTGATTGGCTACGGCCAACGCTATCGCTGGAATGACGTACTGGAAATGGGCGCCAACCTCAGCCTGATCAGCCGACCTTATGACGGTGATCGCGAACGCGATCTGCGCCTGCTCGTCGACCTCACTTACCGTTTCTAAAAGAGCCTGACCATGACCGTCCTCAGCCGTTGCTTGTTGGTCCTGGGTGTAATGCTGGCCGCCGCCTGCGCCCAACAACCCGCGCCCTACACCCCACCCGCCGAACGGCCGATAGCGCCCAACGAAGCGCCGTGGCCGAAGAACCACTTTTTGGGCATTGCCTATCACGACGTAGAAGATCGCGACCCCGATCAAGCCGTGGTGGCGGTGCGCACCGAGCGTTTGGTCGAGCAGCTGGCGTGGCTGCGTGAAAACGGCTACCAGGCGGTCAGCGTCGACCAGATCCTGGCAGCCCGGCGCGGCGGCCCGGCATTGCCGCCCAAGGCGGTGATGCTCAGCTTCGATGACGGTTATTCCAGCTTCTACACCCGCGTGATGCCGATTCTGCGTGCCTACCACTGGCCTGCATTGCTGGCACCGGTGGGGTCCTGGATCGACACGCCGTTGAACCAACCGGTGGATTTTGCCGGTACGCCACGACCACGGGGAGAGTTCCTGACGTGGCAGCAGATTCGCGAGGTGTCGCAGTCTGGCCTGGTGGAAATCGCCGCCCACACCGACGCCAATCACAAAGGCATCCTGGCCAACCCCCAGGGCAACCTGGAACCGGCCGCCACCACGCGAAGTTTTGACCCCAAAACCAACGGCTACGAAAGCGAAGCGCAGTTCCAGGCGCGTATGCGGGCTGACGTCGCCGCGATTTCGAACAAAATCCGAACCGTCACCGGCAAGGCGCCGCGTGTATGGGTGTGGCCGTACGGGGCCGCCGATGGCACCTCGTTGGCGGTGGTCGGCGAGCACGGCTACGAGATGGCGCTGACCCTGGAAGACGGGCTCGACGACCTCGGCAACCTGATGAACAGCCCACGCTTTCTGGTGGCCTCAGACCCGGACGGCGAGCATTTTGCCAACAGCATGGTCGCCGTGCAGACCAAAGCGCCGATGCGCGTGCTGCACGTAGACCTGGACAACGTGTACGACCCCGACCCGGCCCAGCAGGCACGCAACCTCGACGTGCTGGTTCAGCGCGTGGTGGACATGGGTGCTGGCACCGTGTTCCTGCAAGCCTTCGCCGACCCCAAGGGCGACGGCCTGGTGCATTCGCTGTACTTCCCTAACCGTCACCTGCCGATGCGGGCCGATCTTTTCAACCGTGTCGCCTGGCAGTTGCACACCCGTGCCCATGCCAGTGTGTACGCCTGGATGCCGGTGCTGAGTTTTGCCCTGGACCCCAAGCTGCCGCGTGTGACCCGTTGGGACCCGGAAACCGGCCAGGTCGGCCCCGACCCGGATCAATACAAACGCCTGTCGCCGTTTGATCCCAAGGTGCGGCAGGTCATCGGTGAGATCTACCAAGACCTGGCGCGTGTAGGGCCGATTGACGGCATCCTTTATCACGATGATGCGGTGTTCAACGACTTCGAAGACGCCAGCCCCGCAGCGCTCAAGGCCTATGCGGCCCAAGGCCTGCCGGACACCATCGCCGCCCTGCGTGCCGACCCGGCCGTGATGCAGCGCTGGACCCGTTTCAAAAGCCGCTACCTGATCGACTTCACCCATGAGCTCACCGCCAAGGTCCGCGCTATCCGTGGGCCGCAGGTACTCACCGCGCGCAATATCTTCGCCGAGCCGATGCTCAACCCTGGCAGCGAAACCTGGTTCGCGCAGAACCTTGATGACTTCCTCCAGGCCTACGACTGGACCGCGCCGATGGCGATGCCGTTGATGGAAGGCCAGGAAGTGAAGACCTCCAACGCCTGGCTGGAAAAACTCATCGCCACGGTCAAGGCGCGCCCCGGCGCCATGGAAAAAACCATCTTCGAATTGCAAGCCAAAGACTGGCGCACCCAGGCCGCACCGGATATCAGCGCTGAGCAATTGGCAGAGTGGATGGGTGTACTCAAACGCCAGGGCGTCACCAGTTTCGGCTACTACCCGGACAACTTCCTGGAAAACTCCCCGGACTTGAAAACTATTCGTCCGGCCCTCTCCAACCAATGGAACCCTTGATCATGGTTGACAGAATCCTGGCTCTATTCGTGTTGGCACTGGTACTGGGCTTGCCCCTGGGCCTGATCTTCCTGGTGACCGGGCAGTTCCTGATGGACTTCGTGTTCTTCTACCCGTTGTTCATGTCGGCACTATGGATAGCCGGTGGCCTGTATTTCTGGCTGCACTGGGAACGCCACTGGCCGTGGAAAGAAGACACGCCGGCGCCGACCCTGGCCGGCGAGCCGCTGATCTCGATCATCATCCCTTGCTACAACGAGGGCGATAACGTCGCTGACACCATTGGCGCGGCCCTCGGCCAGTTGTACCCGAACATCGAAGTGATCGCGGTCAACGACGGCTCCAGCGACAACACCGCCGCAGTTCTCGATGCCCTGGCGTTGCAACACCCGCGCTTGCGCGTGCTGCACCTGGCGCAGAACCAGGGCAAAGCCGTGGCCCTGCGCATGGGCGCCGTGGCCGCCCGCAGCGAATACCTGGTGTGCATCGACGGCGATGCCTTGCTCGACAAAAACGCGGCCGCCTACATGGTCGCGCCGATGCTCGACAACCCGCGCCTGGGGGCCGTCACCGGCAACCCGCGCATTCGTACCCGCTCGACCCTGATCGGCCGGGTGCAGGTGGGCGAGTTCTCCTCGATCATCGGTTTGATCAAGCGTACCCAGCGGGTATTCGGTCGGATCTTCACGGTCTCCGGTGTGGTGGTGGCGTTTCGCAAGAAGGCCCTGGACCGCATCGACTACTGGAGCACCGACATGATCACCGAGGACATCGATGTCAGTTGGAAGCTGCAACTCGATCACTGGGCGATCTTCTACGAGCCGCGCGCCCTATGCTGGATCCTCATGCCCGAAACCGTCGGCGGCCTGTGGAAGCAACGCCTGCGTTGGGCCCAGGGCGGCGCCGAAGTGCTGTTCAAGAACATCCGTGGCATCTGGCAATGGCGCCACCGCTACCTGTGGCCGCTGTTGTTCGAATACTGCCTGTCCACCGGCTGGGCCTTCACCTTCCTGCTGTCGGTGATCTTCTGGGCCGTGGGTAAATTCGTCACGCTGCCGGCGGCGATCACCGTGAGCTCTTTGGTGCCGCCCGCGTTCACCGGGCTGGTGCTGGCGATGGTGTGCCTGCTGCAGTTTGCGGTGAGCATCCTGATCGACCGGCGCTACGAAAAAGACCTGTGGAAAACCCTGTTCTGGACCGTGTGGTACCCGATGGTGTTCTGGCTGGTCAGCCTGCTCACCACCCTGGTCAGCTTTCCCAAGGTGTTGTTCAACCAGCATCAGAAACGCGCACGCTGGGTCAGCCCGGACCGCGGTATCAAACCTGCACAAGAGGAGGCGTGATCATGAAACTGGTCAGAACTCGCCAAAACACACTGATGTGGATCGTCGATGTGCTGCTGACCCTGCTGGCCTGGGGTGGGTTGATCTGGCTGCTGGCGCGAGGCATCAGCGCCATGCTTGAAACCCACGGCGGCCCACGCATCGAGGCGCCTATCTTTGCTGCGCTCAACACCTTGCAGGTTTACCTGTGGATCGCGCTGTTCAATGCGGTGATCCTGATCAGCTGGGCACGTTATCAGCAG
>NZ_BCBO01000164.1:0-11028 GCF_001320835.1 Pseudomonas sp. NBRC 111138
ATCGCGGGCGCAAATTCGCCCAGCGCCGCGCCGAGGCCAATGCGCTGAGCGACCAGCACCTGAGTGAAAGTTTCAACTTGGGCGACGGCGACCTCGAACAACTGCGCCGCCCCGGCGTGCTGGTGATTCACAACGATGAAGAGGGCGGCGTCGAAGAAGTGAAGTCCCACGTCTCCCGCGACGTCGAACGCCCCGGCCTGACCCTGGTACCCGACAAAGACAAGGGCATTATGTAGGAGCGAGCTTGCTCGCGAAAAACGCCAGCGATAACGCGTGCTTTCTGAATAAACGCGGCGCCTGTGAGTTTTTCGCGAGCGAGCTCGCTCCTACAAAATGGCGCGAGTGCTCCCCACCTGATTCAACGCACGTGTCGCAATTCCGATAAATGGGATCCAATTCACAAAACCCCCGCGAACTTTTCCCCCTTCTCCGGTACTAACCTAACTCGGCGAACATCTGATGGCTAAGTAATGGCAGTCGGAAAGTCATTCGTCGAATCACCATCAAAACAGTTGCCGCTTGTCGGAATAATCACCGTAAGTGCCCGACTTAAACTCTTTTGATGAAAAATTATTATTAATAATCAAAAGGTTAGAAAACTAATCAGTCGAACGGCCCCACGTCGCCCGTTTCTAGGCGGGCTGGAAGTTCGATGTTAGTTTCGCGGCCCTTGATTTTCGATGGATCGAACATGTCTTCGTTATTGCCACGGACCCGGTTACTGCTCTGCACCCTCCTGCTCACCTGCATGGGCCTGAACAGTGCATCCGCCGCCCCCACGCCTGGCGATCAAGACTTGATCCGCGACCGGCAAAACCGCTTGCTTGAAGAGCAACAGCGGCGCCTCCAGGAGCTTCAGGATCTGCCCGGCAAAGCGGACAAGCCCCAGGCCCCGGCAACCCCTGCCGACACCCGTTGCTTCCCGATCAAAACCATCGAACTCAAAGGCGCCGACAGCCTGCCGGCGCCCGACCGCGAGCGCTTGCTCAAGCCCTACATCGGCCAGTGCCTGGGCGTGTCCCAGCTTAACGACCTGCTCAAAACCATCACCGACTACTACCTCGGCAAAGGCCGCGTCACCAGCCGTGCCTACCTGCCGCAGCAAGACCTCTCCAGCGGCCATCTGCAAGTGCTGGTGGTGGAGGGCAAGCTTGAAGCCTTGCGCAGCGCCGAAGGCAGCACGGTGACCGATCGCGAGCTGGCCATGGCGTTTCCCGGCAAGGTCGGCGAAGCACTGAACCTGCGTGAAATCGAGCAACTGGTGGACCAGCTCAACCGCCTGCCGTCCAAACAAGCGCAGATGGAGCTGACGCCTGGCAAGCAAGTCGGTGGCAGCGACGTGGTGGTCAAGAACACCGCGCAAAAGCCCTGGCGCGCCAGCCTGTCGCGCAACAACGATGGGCAGAAAAGCACCGGCGAACAGCAATGGGGCGCTGGCTTTGAGTGGGACAGCCCACTGGGCCTGGGTGACCAACTGATGCTGCGCGGCGGCCACGACGCCATCAGCGACCACCAGAAAACCTCGAAAAACACCATGCTCTACTACAACCTGCCCTGGGGCTGGTGGAACTTCAGCTACACCTACAGCGAGAGCGACTACCGCACCTACGGCGTGACCGACGGCTTCAAATTCAAGCAGGACGGCGACAACCAGAACCACCAACTGCGCGCCGAGCGGGTGATCCATCGCGACGATGTGAGCAAGACCTCGGTCAACGTCGGCCTGGCGCACCTGCGCACCAACAACTACATCCTCGACGCACGCACCGAGGCCAGCAGCAACCGCCTCAGCGAACTGCAACTGGGCGTCAACCACGGTCGGCGCATCGGCAGTGCCTTCGTCAACCTGGACCTGGGCATGCAAAGCGGCATTGGCCTGCTCGACGCCCAGTCTCAAGACGAGCGTGACCCGCTCGGTCGGCGTCAGCCCAATTCGCGCTACCGCAAATACACCGCCACCGTCAGCTACCTGCAACCGTTCAGCCTGTGGGGCGAGTCGTTCAGCTTCAGCAGTTTGGCCACCGGCCAACGCAGCGAAGACATTCTGCTTTCGCCCCAGCGCATGAGCCTCGGCGGCTCGGCCTCGGTGCGCGGTTTCAAGGACCAGTTGCTGACCGGCGACAGCGGCGGCTACTGGCGCAACGAAGTGCGCTGGGCACGCCCGGTGACCCTCGACTGGATGCGCCCGGCCTTCGCCGAATACGGCGCCAGCGTCGGTTATGACCAAGGCGTGATCCGCAACGACCGCTACAACGACAACGTTCATGGCCGGGTGTCCAGCAACTCCCTGGAGCTGTTCGCCCGTGGCAAACACGTCAGCACCAGCGTGACCTTTGCTCATTCGCTGGAAAGACCCGGTGTGGTGACCGAGCGCGAAGCGCCGATCTACTTCCGCATGGATTTTTTCCTGTAATTCAACGCCCCGCTGCATGAGAGCCTGACAATGGATGTTCGCCAATTCGCCTTCCTGGCCCGCCAACCTTCTGCCGCCCTGAAGCGCCGGGACGCGTTCTTCGGCCTGCCCAAGCGCGGGATGGCGTTGATCCTTGCCAACGCACTGTTCTGGCAGCCGCTGCTGGCCCAGGCCGAGGGCATTGTGGTCAGTGCGCCGGGCACCACCGTGGGCGCGGCGGGCAATGGCGTGCCGGTGGTAAACATCGCTACCCCCAATGGCGCGGGCTTGTCCCATAACCAGTTCAAGGACTACAACGTCGGCCCCAACGGCGTGATCCTCAACAACGGCAACACCGCCATGGTCAACACCCAACTGGGCGGGATCATTGTCGGCAACCCCAACCTCAAGGGCGGCGCGGCGAACGTCATCCTCAACGAAGTCAATGGCGGCAGCCCCAGCCAGTTGCGCGGCTACACCGAAGTGGCGGGGCAGTCGGCCAAGGTCATCGTCGCCAACCCGTACGGCGTGACGTGCAGCGGTTGCGGCTTTATCAACACCCCCAACGTCACCCTCACCACCGGCAAACCGGTACTCGATGCAAGCGGCCAGTTGCAGCGCTATGAAGTGGATGGCGGCGCCGTGACCATCGACGGCCAGGGCTTGAACGCCAGCAATGTCGAACGCTTCGATATCATCACCCGCTCGGCCAAGATCAACGCACAAATCAACGCCCGCGAACTCAACGTGATCGCCGGGCGCAACGACGTCGATGCGCAAAGCCTGAAAACCACCGCCCGTGCCGATGACGGCAGCGCCAAGCCCGAGCTGGCGATCGACTCCTCGGCCCTGGGCGGCATGTATGCCGGCGCGATCAAACTGGTGGGCACCGAGGCCGGTGTGGGCGTGAAGCTCGACGGCACGCTGGCGGCCAGTGGTGGCGATATTCAGCTCGACGCCAACGGGCGCCTGAGCATGGCGCAGGCGGCGGCCACCGGTAACGTCAAGGTCACCGCGCAAAACGTCGACCTCACCGACAAGGTCTACGCCAACGGCAACGTGCAGGTCACCAGCGCCCAGGCCCTGGTCAACCGCAAGAGCATCGCCGCCGGCCAGCGCATCGAAATCAACGCGGCCAGCGTGAACAACCCCGGCATCATCGAAGCCGGCGTCGCCGCCGATAACAGCCGCAACACCACCGGCGATCTGGTGGTAAACGCGCAAACCGTCACCACCAGCGGCAACCTGTTGGCCAGCCGCGCACTGGCGATTACCGCCGCGCAGGCGCTGACCAACCAGGGCGCGATCATCCAGGCGAAGACCGTCGAGGTCAGCAGCGCCAAACTCACCAACCAGGGCGCCAGCGCTCGCCTGTTTGGCGAGCAGAGCCTGGCGATCAACTCGCCGGCCATCGTCAACCTCGGCGGCCTGATCCGCTTCGGCGAAGGCCAGGCCGCCACGCTCAACAGCGCCTCCCTGGACAACCGCCAGGGCCGTATCGAAATGGCCGGCGGCAGCCTGGTGCTCACCAGCGCCGACCTGAACAACAGCGGCGGGCAAGTCATCGCCAACGACCTGACCGTCAACGCCGGCAGCCTGAACAACCAGAACGGCGTGCTGGTGGCCAAGACCGCCACCGTCAATGCCAGCAACCTCGACAACAGCCTCAAGGGCCTGATCCAGGCTGACGGCGGCGCGCTCAACCTCGCCGTTACCAACACCTTCAATAACAATCAGGGGTTCGCCCAGGCCAGCACCGATCTGAACGTTAAGGCCGGCACCCTCAGCAGCAACGCAGGCGGCGTACTCAGCGCCGACACCGGCAAGCTCACCCTCACCGCCGCGCAACAGCTCAACAACGCCCAGGGCCGCTTGCAGGCCGGGCAGGGCGATATCGAACTGCACGCCGCGAACCTGGATAACCAGAGCGGCACGATCGTCGGCAAACAACTGCTGCTCGACGTGGCCGGCGGCGACATCGACAACCGCGCCGGGCGCGTGTTGGGTGACCACCTCGACGTACGCGCCTCGGGCCTCGACAACCGCAACGCCGGCCTGCTGGCCGGTGGCGCCCAGGGCGTAAGCCTGCTGCTCAAGGGCCCGGGCCAGTTGCTCAACGCCCAGGGCCGCATCCAGAGCGAAGGCTTGCTGCAACTGCAAGGCGAGCGCTTGGACAACAGCGCCGGCATCCTGCTGGGCCAGACCGTCGACGTCACCGCGCAGACCTTCATCAACAGCAACAAAGGCGCGCTGGTCAGCGATGGCGGCGACGTGGTGCTCAAGGTCAGCGACCTGCTCACCAACATCGGCGGCCAGATCGACGCGGGCGAACGCAGCGTGCTGGTCAAGCAACTCACCACCCTCAACAACGACGGCGGCACCCTGCGCGGCAAGCGCCTGGACATCGCCGCCCAGCACCTGAACAACGACAACGGCCAACTGCTGGCCGGCGCCGAAGGCCTGAGCTACAGCGGCCAGGATGTGAGCAACCGCAAGGGCCTGATCCTCAGCGGCGGCGCCCTCACCGAACTGAACACCACCCGCCTGGATAACCAGGGCGGTACCGTGCAGGGCGACAGCCTGAGCGTCACCGCCAACAGCGTCGACAACGCCAGCGGCGGCCTGATGGCCAGCCTGGTCGGTAACCTGCAACTGACCGTAGAAGCCCTTGCCAACCGTGGCGGCAAACTGTTCGGTAAAGAACAAGTGACCGTCAGCGGCGCCAGCCTCGACAACAGCGCGGGCGGCCAGATCAGCGGCAACCAGCTCAACCTGACCTCACGCGACACGCTCACCAACCAGGGCGGCCTGATCGAAGCCAACCAGGGCCTGAGCCTCAACGGCGGCAACCTGGACAACAGCGCCAGCGGGCAACTGCGTGCCCTGGGCGGCGCCAGCAGCAGCCTCAACCTCAGCGGCGCGCTGAACAACCAGAACGGCACCCTCGAATTCGGCAGCCAGGCCTTCAGCCTCGACGCGGCCAGCTTCAACAACCAGAACGGGATGCTGCAACACGCCGGCACCGGCCTGTTCCACCTCAACACCGCCAGCCTCGCAGGCAGCCAGGGCAATATCCAGGGCATGGGCAGCGCCGACTGGGCATTCGGCAACGTCGATGGCCTGGGCCGCGTGCAACTCAACGACGCGCTCACCTACAAGAGCGACCAAGGGCTGGCCCTCAAGGCCGGTGACCGCATGGCCAGCGCCAAGGGCTTGATCCTCAACGTGGCCAGCCTGGACAACGGCGGCGAACTGCTCAGCGACGGTGACATCAGCATCACCACCGGCGATATGAGCAATAGCGGCCGCGTCTCGGCCCTGCAAACACTCACCGTCGCCGCCAACAACCTCAGCCAGAACGGCGGCCGCCTGGCAGCCACCAATGCGCGCCTGACCCTGGGCGGCACCCTGGACAACCTCGGCTTCCTCACCGCCCGCCAGCAACTGGACATCGCCGCTGCGCAAATCAACAACCGTGGCACCCTCGGTGCCCAGGGTGCAGTGAACCTCACCGCAGTCAACGGCATCACCAATGCCGCCGACACGCTGCTGTTCAGCGGCGGCGACATGACCTTGCGCAGCAATGGCTTCAGCAACAGCTATGGCGATGTCTACAGCAAAGGCAACCTGAGCTTCGCCGCCCGCGATGGCGGGCGTGCCGTGCTGTTCAGCAACCGCTCCGGCACCGTGGAAAGCGAAGGCTCGATCGCCATCAATGCGGGCTTTATCGAAAACGCCAAAGATGAATTCGAACTCGGGCAAACGCTGACCACCGGCAGCTTGAGTTGGATCTGTGGCCAGCACTGCGGCGAGAGCGACAACTGGGAACGCGGCGAGATCACCATCTACGAAACGTACCTCGAGGCGGCGACCAAGGACTCGGTAGCGGCGCGCCTGGTGGCGGGCAAAAACATGCTGCTGCAAGGCGACAACGTGCAGAACCGCTACAGCCTGATGGCCGCCAATGGCGACCTGAGCATCACTGCCGGTGACCTGCTCAACCAGGGCGCCGCCACGCGCACGGGCCAGCGCAAGCTTGTCATCGGCACGCCAGGTCACGTCTCCGACGATTTGTTTGAACGCATGCAATACGTCGACGTGCCCGCGTTCAATGCGGCCACGGCGGCCGGGAATTTTGATAAGGCGCGCTTCGAAGAACTCAAAAGCCGCTCACCCAACAGCCTGCCGTTCGCCTACGCAAGTGACGTCACCACCTGGACCAACAACAGCGGCCCCGGCTACGACGCCACCCTGCAAGCGGGCGGCACGGTCAACCTCAACGTCGCCCGCACCCTGCAAAACGGCACGCTGCACAACAACACCCTGGCCCAGTTGACCGGCACCCTCGGCGACGACCAGACCGGCATCCCCGTCGGCGGCATCAACATCAACCTGAGCAAACACGCCAACGACCCGAGCGCCCAGGCGCCCGGCAGCGTATTGCCCGTGGTAGGCGTGGCCCCTGGTGGCGGCTTCGTGCCCGTGGACTACACCGGCACCGCGTTTGCCCCGGTCGACCCCACCACCTCGCCCACCTTCCAACTTCCCAAGGGCGAGTACGGCCTGTTCGTCAAAAACGCCGACCCCGCCAGCCACTACCTGATCGAAACCAACCCCGAGTTCACTTCCGTATCGGGCTTCCTCAGCTCCGACTACCTGCTCGGCAAGCTCGGCTTCAACGCCGACAACGCCTGGCGCCGCCTCGGAGACGGTCAGTACGAAACCCGCCTGATCCGCGACGCCGTGCTCGCGCAAACCGGCCAGCGCTTCCTCGCCGGCGGCCTGTACAGCGACGCCGACCAGTTCCGCTACCTGATGGACAACGGCCTCGCCAGCAAAGACGCCCTGCGCCTGAGCCTGGGCGTGGCCCTCACCGACCAGCAAGTCGGCGCCCTGACCCACGACATCGTGTGGATGGAAAACCGCGTCATCGACGGCCAGACCGTGCTCGTACCGGTGCTGTACCTGGCCCAGGCCGACTCGCGCAACGTGCGCGGCAACAGCCTTATCCAGGGCCGCGACCTCAACCTGGTCACCGGTGGCGACCTGATCAACGTCGGCACCCTGCGCGCCAGCAACAACCTCTCCGCCATCAGCAGCGGCAGCATCTACACCGGCGGCCTGGTCGAAGCCGGCAACAACCTCAACCTGCTCGCCCAAGACAGCATCCGCAACGCCATGGCCGGCGAAATCCGCGGCAAACAAGTCAGCCTCACGGCGCTCAAAGGCGACATCACCAACGAGACCACCGCCATCCAGGTACGTGACGGCGCCGGCATGCGCACCCTCACCGACACCAGCGCCGGCACCATCGTCGCCCGCGAAAACCTCGCCATCGACGCCGGCCGCGACCTCACCAACCGAGGTGCCCTGGTAGCGGGCAACGACGCTAACTTAACCGCCGGCCGCGACCTCAACCTCATCGCCGCCAGCGACACCCGCGTCAAACACGAGACCCGCGACGGCGGCGAGAAATCCAGCATCACCACCGACGTCAAAAACCTCGCCGCCAGCGTCACGGCGGGCGGCAACCTCAACATGCAGGCCGGGCAAGACGTCAACATCATCGGCAGCACCGCCACCGCCGGCAAAGACCTCAACATCGCCGCCGGCCGCGACCTCAACGTCGCCTCGGTCAGCGACATGCACAACGTTGAGGGCAAGGAAAAGGACGGCAAAAAACGCATCAAGACCTCGGACGACCAGACCACTCAAGTGGCGAGCGTGCTGACGGCGGGTGGGGATTTTGTCAGCCAGGCGGGGCGTGACACCACGATCGTGGCGAGCAGGATCAGCGCGGGGAATGAGGCTTATCTGTATAGCGGGGACAAGTTGAGTTTGTTGGCTGCGCAGAACAGCACCTACAGCCTTTACGACATGAAGGAGAAGGGGGGCTGGGGCGCGAAGAAGACCAAGCGTGATGAGGTGACCCACGTCACGAATGTGGGGACTGAGATCAAGACTGGTGGTGATCTGTCACTGGTCAGTGGCGGTGATCAGTTGTATCAGCGGGCCAAGCTTGAGAGTGGTAACGACCTGGCGATCACCAGTGGCGGTGCGGTGACGTTCGAGGCAGTCAAAGACCTGCACCAGGAGAGTCACGAGAAAAGCAAGGGTGACCTGGCTTGGACCAGCGCCAAGGGCAAGGGTAATACCGACGAGACGTTGCGCCAAAGTGAGTTGAAGGCACAGGGTGAGTTGGCGATCAAGGCGGTTAACGGGCTGAAGATCGACATTAAACAGATTGATCAGAACACGGTTAGCCAGACGATTGATGTGATGGTCAAAGCAGACCCACAGTTGGCTTGGTTGAAAGAAGCCGAGAAGCGTGGGGATGTGGATTGGCGGCAAGTGCAGGAACTGCATGATTCGTTCAAGTACAGCCATTCCAGCTTAGGCCAAGGAGCCATGCTGGCGATCATCATCGTAGTGACAGTTTTGACGGCTGGGGCCGCAAGTAGCGTCGCGGGCGCTGCTGCGGGTGCCAGTGCCGGGTCTGGTACGGCAATGGCTGCGGCAGGCAGTTCGGCTATGGTCTCAGCTGGTACGGCGGTTGGGACCGCAGCAGCCGGTTGGGGCAACGTTATGGCAACTGCTGCGTTAACTTCAGTTGCCAGTGGAAGCACCGTCAGCTTCATCAATAACGGCGGAAACATCGGTGCAACTTTTCAAGACATTACGTCAAGCAAAGCCTTGAAGGGGTATGCAACTGGGGCGTTAGCTGCAGGTTTTACCGCTGGCGTGCTTGATCCTGCGTTTGGTGTAACTGGCGACAACGTCAATCACATTACAAAAGGGTTTGACCTCAGTTCCGCGTCTGACATCGGTAGGTTTGCCGTCTATTCGGGGGCGCAAGGAGTTGCCCAAGCAAGTTTAAGCACTGCTATTCAAGGCGGTAGTTTTGGAGACAATCTCGGTAGTTCCCTACGGTCGCAGTTGCAGAGCACGTTGCAAGCGGTCGCCTTTAACGCTGTAGGCGATTACTCGAAAGGCCAAAAATGGTCAGAATCAGGGCCTCAAAAAATCGCTCTGCATGCTTTGGTTGGCGGGCTTTTGAGTGAAGCTGGCGGCGGCAGTTTTGCTACGGGCGCTCTCGCTGCTGGAGCTAACGAAGCACTGGTAACCTCACTGGCGAAAGTGGTAGATGGCGATCCAGCGTTGTTGCTAGCCGCTTCGCAATTGGTCGGAATTGCGGCCGCTGGTGCGACTGACGGTGACGTGCAGAAAGGTGCTGAAATCGCGAAAAATGCCACGGCCTATAACTACCTAAATCACCATGAAGTTGATGATTTAGTTAAGGATTTGAAAGGGTGCCGTGGGGCAGCCAGCCCTTCATCCTGCCGTAGCGATGTGGCTACTAAGTACGCAGGAATCAGCGATAAGAAAACTGGCATTACGCTGCTGAAGTGTGATGATCCTACGAGTTGTAATGCGCAGCGCCTAGACGTGGAGGCGGGTAATGCAGCGCTGGATAAATATGATCAGAGCGGCGGGCTCAACAAAGCAGAACAGTCTATCGTTCGGGGCTTCCAAGATAAGAATCAGGACGACACGCGCCTCGCGGTGCAGCAAACTATGAAGGGTGATCATGCCGAAATGGTTGGCATGATGTTCGGCGGTGGGTTAGGAGGGGCAGGTAAGGTTGCTGGGCGAGTCGTTGAAGGAGCAGAGTTAGGAGCAGCCAAAGGCGCTGCGTCTAAGAATGCAAACGCAACAAGCATGTTTACGGATTCCGAAACCGCTGCACTGGCCGAGAGGAATGTTATAGAAGGGGCGGCTAAGGGCGCGGCTCCGAAAGTAGCCGCAGAGGGAAAGGTAGGTGGACAAACCTTCCAAGACGTCAATCAGACCTCTCGTCCGCTCAACGAGGCAGACCCGAAAATACCTTCGTTGATCACGGATAGGATTGCAGATAAAGCTGCTACGAATCCTGGCAAGCTTTATCCAAACGGAAATATGAAAGATGCCCACGCAGAAATAGGTGTGATTCAGCAAGCATATAGCTCTGGTAAAACTGCGGGGGCGGACATGTCCATGACGGTCGCAGGAAAAGATGTATGCGGTTTCTGCAAAGGTGACATTGCTGCTGCCGCAGAAAAAGCTGAGTTGAAATCGCTCACCGTGAAAGCTATAGATGATAAAACGGGACTTCCGAAAAACTATTACTGGGAGTCAGGCATGAAGTCCATTAAGGAGAAAAATAGATGATAATTGGAGGGTATACACTTAATCCTGAACACGGTAGATTGCAAATCCCTCTTGTTCGCCAACCGTCCCTGGAAGATGTGAAGTCCATTATAAGCAAGTATAGAAAATTTGACGGTGTCGCTTCGTTGTCTATTTCACCGACGCCTGAATATGGACCGTATGAAATCAATCTTTACGCTGATTCTGGAAATTATCTTTTGATGCTAAATCAATACCTTGAAGATGGTGAGCACGTCGTGCGTACTCTTAATAATACGTCGATGGGGACAAGTTCAGTTGAGATTTTGGGCGACTATTACCCGGCGAGTTTCATAACTAGAGATATAGGTGTCGTTACTTCTTGTTTTCAAGAGTTTTTGAATTTTGGTGATGTGAGTTCGTTCGTCTTGAGTGCATAGAAATAATAAAAATGTAATAAAAGAGTAAAA
>NZ_BCBO01000165.1:0-19908 GCF_001320835.1 Pseudomonas sp. NBRC 111138
TAGCCCAAGGCCGAGTATAGAAATTGCACTATTAAGCGTTTCACCAAAAACTATTGGAGCATCGTTCCTTTCAACTGCTTTCGAACGAGAATAGTAAAAATAGGCTAGGACGCCCCCTGCTAACAGCTCCCAAAATCTTGTTTGAGGAGAAAAGAAAGTCCCCACAGGATCTGAAGCAACACCATAAACATTCAGACCGAAAGATATAAGACACAAAGCAGCAACCGTAAGCTTTATGCTTACACCAGTTCTCCAGGCTGCCCAAATAATTAGTGGATAAACAAGATAAAACTGCTCTTCAATCGCTAGCGACCAAAGATGCATTAACGGTTTTAGCTCTGAGGACGTATCAAAATAGCCAGACTCACCAAGCAAATTAAAGTTCTGCAAAAATATGGTGCCGGCCGCTATGTGCCGTCCCAACTGTTTGAATTCATCAGGAAGCAACGCAAACCAGCCAAACACATACGTGATCAAAAGGACAGCCACTAGCGCAGGAAATATTCGTTTAGCCCTACGAGAATAAAAATCTACAAAGCTAAAGTGACCCCGACCCAAACTCTTAAAAATAATGCTTGAAATTAGAAAACCGGAGATAACGAAGAACACGTCAACTCCTGCAAATCCACCGGGAACAATGGATGGAAATGCATGAAAGATAACAACTGATAAAATTGCTATCGCCCTCAACCCATCAATATCGGGACGATACTTCAAATGGTCATGAGCTTTTGTATTTCCAACCACTGACGACTCTCTGACATCCTTGAGTAGCGGCGTCTTAACATTCATTACAGCGCAGTTCCATTCTGGAGATGATTCGCAACAGCTCAATGAAACATGAAGCGAAGTGAGGTTCCGATGACCTGGCCCGGCCAATCTAGCCGCGCATGGTACTGCTGGCGGTTGGCCTGCCGCAACCTTCGCCCCAAGATCTGGGCGAAGGCTTAACTCCTGTGCGCGTCAGGCAACAGTTACATAAAGCACGATCTCGAGTGGTGCTTGCGTATCTGGCCGCGTAACCACGTATCCCCTGGGAGGCGCGATAGAACACTGGGCGAATCTCTGTCGTGACCGTATTCAGGTACAAGCCCTGAACCTCCTCCCCCCGATTATATCCAGCTGCATCAGACTTCCAACAGCCACGGTCAGCGTGCCTTTCGCGTTGATTCGATACACCTGACCAGATTGTAAATCTGAGCTAACAGCCGTCGTAGTTCGACTGACAGCGTTCCACCTGATGCGCTCAGCGTGGGGAGAACACCGTTGGTTACCCATCAGGTAAGCCAGTTGCTTTGGCCCCGCCTCCAGAACTGCCTGATGTATTGCGCGGTGTACCTGTTCCATTTCGGGAAACCTCTTCGTGGTTGTCGTGGCAGAACGTTCAGCTCAGGGGCGAAGATATGCGCCCTCAATCAGGGCTTCTTTTAATCGGGATTAAAGATCTGGCTCTTGGCCTGAATTGCGCAGATAGGCCCAGTCGACATCGGGCCGGTGCTCTTCACAGGTAACCGCCCTGCTCGACTCCCGCTCAAGATTGATGGCGAGGCCTGGACCTGCCCGGCGAAAGCCATGGGCGATCTGTTTGAGGTTCCCGGCACTGGTGCCGCTGCGCTTGGCCAACGACTCCACCGAAGGTGTGTCGAGGGACCGGATGAGTTCGAGTAGCGTCATGTATGCCTCCGAAAGAAGCTCAGATTACATTTTGCTAATCTCAATAGCAATAGCATTTTATAATTTACTGTTTGCTAACGCAGGGACACTATTCGCCTATGGATATCAAAACTCTTCGGGTCGACGCGCTGCGGCGTGTCATCGGCCCACTAAGCCAGAAAGACTTCGCCGACCAGCACGATCTGGACGCTTCGTATTTGTCACAGATCCTCAATGGGCACCGCTCCCTCGGCGAGAAGGCGGCGCTCAACCTCGAGAAGAAAATCGGGCTCACGCCTGGTGTGCTGGTCAACCCGAACGGGCACGGGCCGGCATTGATCGAGGGTGAGTACACTCGTCAGGATGTGGTGCGAGAGGCGGCGTCTGCCTACCAGGCCCTTCAGGACAAGGCTACGCCACGAGCAGTTGCGGTTATCGAGAAGCTCGCCAGGGCCGCGGCGAAGGGAAGACTCAAGGAGTCGGACTTAGAGCTGCTGGAGGGCATCGCCGCCCTGCTTGAGAAGGCCAACGCTGAAAAGCTTTGAGCCAGATGCAGAAAGCCCGGCACTTGGCCGGGCTTCAAGGTAATCATCGATTCAAACGGCGTTGAGTCGCTCAACCATGTCAGGGAAGCGCTGAACCAACTTAATCAGCAGCGCCGCCTGGGCATTTGGCTTGGACTTCGATTGCTCCCAGTTCTTCAGCGTGTCAGGGCTAGTCCTGATTTGCCGGGCGAACACTGGCTGCGACATGTGAAGATTCTCACGGATGGAAACGATCTCAGCAGCCGTCACCTCGGGAGGTGCAAGAGCCTCCACTTCGTACTGACGAAGTGTGATCTTCCCCTGCCGGTGCTCGCCCATCTCGTTTACGCCTTGCATCAGCTCAGCAAACAGATCGCGCTTCTTTTTCATTTCCCACCTCGTTTTTTCAGCTCTGCATCTATAGCAGCCTTCAATGCTTTCTCCTGAGCAGCAGTCAGGTTCGCCATCTCATCCTTGTCATAAATCGAAAACATCCAGAACTGGCCGTCATTAAGCAACCAGTAATAAATCACACGCAGACCACCACGCTTGCCCTTCCCGCGGCGAGTGTCCTGCCAGCGAAGCTTTCTGAAGCCACCAGTACGTGGCATTACATCACCGGCTTCAGGATTCGCCTGCATTTCCGTCTGGAGCTGCCGATATTCATCGTCAGTCAGATAGTCACCTACCGTGGCGGTGAAGCTTGTCGTTTCAAAGAAGACTGTTTTCATTGGGCTTAAGTATACGCAAGTTGCTTACATTTAAAAAGCGTAGCTGCTCTGCCAAGTCGCTGCCACGCCATTGAGGATTACTGAGGCTCTGACGAAAAGCCCGGCACTGGGCCGGGCTCTCTTCACTCCTACGCCAACAAGTCTGCGTCTCGCTCCCGCCACAGAGCTTCAAGCTTCGTCAGGCCCTTCCCAGTGATCAACGTGGAGCACGTTGGGATCGTGCCGTCGATTGGATGCTCGAAGGTGCCCAGCTTCACATCAAGCAGGCCGGCCTCAATCTTCGCCTGATACGGCTCGTTCGACCGGGTCACCCACCCTTTCTGCCGCATGAACTGCAACAGCCTGGTGCGACCAGTGCCGATGATCTTGGCAGCCTGGGCGGCGTTGTACTTCTTGTGCGACACCACAACCATGTCGTGAAAGGCCACCTTCGGAGCGTCTTGCTCCACCTTCACTTCCAGTTCATGGTTCTCTTTCGAGAGCTCTGAGTTGTCAGCTTCCAAGGCAACGACCTTGCGGACGTTGTCGGTCAACAGGGCCAGCAAGACCTTGGGGTCATTCAGGCTGGCAATGTCGAAGGCTGGCTTGATCGTTTGCTCTTCCAATTCCTGCCAGCGATCCACAAGACGAGCAGTGAATTCGGGGCTGAGCTGGGCGACGATGATGTAGCTGTCGCGCTTGCAGACCATATACTCTGTGGCCTTCCTGCCTAGACCGTCGAGGTATTCCCCCACTGGGGGAAGAGCTATCACCGGGTTTCCGTTGGTATCAATGCGCGCAGCTAACCGCTCTATTGATTGTTTTACCTTGTCATGCCGCGAGCCTACTAAATCAGCGATTTCGCGAGACGACATTGTCCGCGCCACATTTTGCGATTGCGGAAAACGTGGCGCACCATCAGAAGACTGCTCGGATTGAATGGAGATAGTGTTCATCGCGCTTTCTCCAGGCCTTCAGCTACGGAGTCGATAGCAGCCTTAGCAGACTCGATCGCCATATGCAGTAACCATGCTTGGCTTGGCGTGACGATGAGCTCAGACATCCCCGCGTCTTCTAAAGACTTTTTCACACTATAAAGAGTGCAAGATGCCTGATTCAAAGCATCGACAGCAGGAACGCCTGGACGGACACCATACAAATCTTGCTCCTCAATGTTGCAGCGTGCGAACGAAAGCGCCACGGTCACTGGTCCCTTGAAGGTGCCAGCATTGAGTTTTTCGTTTACTTCGGTATGCTTGTTCATGACGATTTCTTCCTCGAAGTTGATCTCGTTTTCTGAAGTCCTGACGAATCTCACCTCGTCGGGACTTCTTCGTTTCAGGCTATTGCCTGCTTGTTCTGAATCTCCCGCCACTTAAAACCCTCCTCAATCAACAGTTCAAGCTCTGTGTTTAGGCTTCGACGATGGGCTGCCGCTTCCTCTCTAGCCTTTGTCTTGAGCTGCTCATCAATTCTCAAGCTGAACGGGGCCACCCTGTACGTATGCGTCATATCTCATTCCTTACTGGTTGTGGACTCATATTAACTCACCAAAAAAAAGAGTCAAGTTGACTCATTGAGTCTTTTTGATTCATTTCGCATAATGCCCCTAATACAAAATTCAGGTCTGTCATGAACGATCGACACGCGATATCTCCCTATCCCATACGCATGCCGAGCGATCTCCGTCAGCGACTGGATGAGAGCGCAAGACAAGGCTCTCGCTCGTTACACGCCGAGATTATTTCCCGCCTTGAGGAAAGCTTCGCTTCACACCGGGCCGAACCAATGGGCATGGGCGACCTCATTGACACCCTGATAGAAATGGGTCGGCAAAAAGGGCTTTCTGTTGAGGTGAGCATCAGCCAGGATGACGAAAGTGTTGACGAGGCATCTTCTCTTCCAATGCGGATGACAACCGGCATAAATAAGGACGCTCTCATGAGTCTTGATGAGGCTCATCAAACTAAGGATGGAAGCCTGTCCAATGAGAACGTCGGCGAAGCATTAAGGCGAGCATTCCAGGCACTTGGAGAACTTGACCAAATGGTTGGGTTTACTGCTACCCCAAAAGGTCCTAAACCTCGGAAACGCTACCCAAAAAAATAGTCCACTCACTTCTCAATTATTCTCAGAGTTCCTGTGCGCCCTAACCCCTCACCTCATTGTCTTACGCCGCCGCACCCACTCTTGAACCTCTGCAAGAACGAAACCCACCGGAGAACCTCGAGAGCCGGTATTTCCTAAGGGGACCGGCTTGGGAAAGGTCGGGTCATCTTTTATCCGCCTATAGATTGTGGCGCTCGCCAAACCAGTGATCCTCTCGACGTCAGGCAGACGAATTAAGACGAACGCGGGATCAAATTGCGGTGAGCGGTCATTCAAGTCGGTCATGCTGTTTCCTGCCATTGATTGGGACTGGAATCAGATTGAGGCTTATGCGTACTTGTCAGACAGACCTGACATATTGACATGACACTATGTCAGGTTGTTATGTCAGGCTTTTGGAAGATCGTCGGGCTTGATGGCAGCGGCTAGTTCGGCGAGCTTCCTAGCGTTCTCTCCCGTCCTGGCGGCTAGGAATGTAGCTACCGTCTTTTGAATGCCATAGGGCGCGGGCTTCGACCTATCGTGCTCCACCCAATGAGCAAGTGCCGCATCCCTCATAGCCTCGAGCTGTTTAGTTGCGTAGGGAAAAGTCAGGCATCTTTCACTTATCACACCTAGATCCCCACTCTTACCATCCTTATGCGTGCTGCGAAACTTAGCAACCAATGCTTGAAAAACTGCGTCATCCGAACGTTTTTTATCGGCCAGATCCCGCAACTGACTATCCAGGGTCTCCACCATAGATTCTGCGGCCTCTGCACGAGAGGCCAAAGCAGAAAGCTCATCTTTAGCTTTCAGCATTTGCCGTAAATCGTCCAGACCTGAATTTCCACTTTGATGGCGAAGTTTCTTAAGCTCAGTTTCAGCCTCATCTATTCGATGCTGTAGGTCTTGGCGACTCAGAGTTACTTTGTCGAGTTGTTCGCGTAGTTGAGAAACGGCAGAGAGGGCTTCCTTCAAATGATGCTTCGCGACGTAGACCTCATACTCAGCATCTTTCTTCGCAGTCTGCTCTCTATGACATAACTGCCGAAGCTTCTCTATATCAGAATCTTGCGGTTGATCACCGCCATTGATTTTAGCTCCAAGGGCTTGAATATCAGCTGGCTGGAACAATGCATAGCGGTCTGCCAGGAGTGCCCGCCCTTCCCACATAGTCCAATACGCCTCATCTCCTGGCTCATTTTCGATAAATACCGGTCCTTCAAAAATAATATCGAGAGTCGTTTCAGTTCCGGCGTATTTAAGCGCCGTAGGCTTTAACACCTTCTGAATCCCACTCCCCATTACTTCGTGATCGCCAACAGCGTCTATATCCCAGCCCGACACACCGTCAACGTTCATATACACAACGCATTGCCTTGACTCGCACAAGTCCAACAAATCATTTCCAGACAATTTGGTCCGAGTGATAACTTGCAGCCATTGAACGGCTTGGTCGATAGTCAAATAATCGAGCAACTTATAGATCTTTTCCATTTCAGAGCCCTGCACACCAATACTGTCTATCCAACCAGCGATGGCACAGTCTAACCAGCCCGTTAGCAAAATGTAATAGCCCTACGGCGCATCTTGGGAACACAACCAAAATGACCGGGCACGCAGGCGTTGAGGCCGGCATCTGGGGTTGGTAAAGTCAGCGCCCCACCACCTGAATCATGGAAAGATGATGACCATACCGCGCTGGATGTTGCCTCTGATCATTGCTGGGTTGAGCCAAGCGGCATGGGGATACGGGGAGATTGATCGCCTTACAGGATCGACGATTGTGGCGTCAGGCGAGCTAGAGCAAGTCCACTGCCCCGTCGGCGGCAAATACGATTGCCTGACCTGGCCGCACGACCTCTACAAATTCAGCATGCAGAACATCTGCTTCACGGCAAACGTGTCCTGCGGCTTCTCGTGCGAGGGCTTCATTGCACAGAAGAATCAGCTCCAGACGCTCTATGTGCTTGGCTCCCGCCTCGGTAGCTCAGCGATCAACCTTTACAAATGCCCGAGCATGTTCTGAACCCATTCAGTTACCGCAGGGGATCGCTGTATCGTCTGCTAATGGCGATTTAGCTGATTTGGGTGATACGGTGAATCTACAAGCCCTCCCCTGGGCGCCGCTGTAGAGATGAGAGTATGGCCGTAGCTGAAAGGCGTGATCCACGCGAATCGTTCACCAAGAAGCTAGTGCGGATCTGCCAGAGGCTAGACGAGGCATCCACACGAGTTATCGCTCACAAAAACTTCCTCAACGAAGCTGTGACCTCCCAGCTGGAGATTACCTCGCTATGGGTGGTCGGCTCATATGCCCGCGGCGCAATGACTTGCGGAGATTTGGACCTGGTTCTTGAGTACAAGCTCATTGAAGGGAGTCACCCTACGCCTCCGACGATAGCGAAGACGTTCTTCGGCACGCGCCAGTATGTTCGCTACTACTTTGGAACTCCGGATAGCAGTACATCAGGCGTGGTATTCCCTGGCGCAGTCCTTATCTGGACCAAGCCCGGTTGCGGATGGGAATCGGCGATTGATTCAATTCAGCCAGACCCCAACGCCGGCCGAGCAACGCGAGAGACAGACTCGATCCCATTACGAGCTGAGCAGCTGTACATGGAACCCGAACGCCTGCACCAGCTAGCGGCGCAAGAGAAAGAAGGACTACTTGAGTGGGAGTTCGTCCAGATTACCGCAGCAGACCTGGAGCCAGTCCCTGCGGAAGAAATCAGCGAACGGGATAAAAAGCTCCTTCGAATGGCGCCCATGATGGGTAAGAAATCCCAGGTGCTGATACCTGCGATAATTCGATTGATGGCCAGGTACGAGCCTGTAGGAGTCTGGGAGTCATCAGATAGCTATCGCGTGAGGTTTACCTGCGGAGCAACAGCCTTGAATTTGGGGCGCCCTGCTTTGCCGTACAACCCGTTCGATGACGAGCCAACCATCAAGCAATACGTCCTCATCCCGCATATCAGCAGGAAGGGCCCGAATGGCGCCTGGATAATACGTCGCGGCCCCCACCATCCGGACACTCAAGCACTCGCGAACAGGCACGCCTATTATCTGGGAAGCCCAGGATCCCCACAGACGGTGGCATATCGAGGTCTCGACAAAATTTGGTCTGCTGAAATGCTTGAGCTTTTCAGTACACACGAAGAGGCCAAGGAATTTGCAGCCATGTTGGACGAGGGAAATGAGACGCCAGATACGGAGATCAGTAGAGCCGAAGGGATAGACCTGATCTCGCTTTTTGCTTTAGTGGACGTCGTTGAGATCGGGGACCATCAGCTCGTAATTACACATGCCGGCGCTAGCTACTTTGAGCAAGATAAAGCAACGATGAGCGAGATCGTCGCTGCCCTCCCCCAGGTAATCAATCCGGCCCTTGTGCCCTCAAGCCATCCCCTGCCTGATATGCCCTGCGTTCTCTCCGATCGTCTCCAGGGCACCACGCACGTTGCCGCCAGACTCGACGCTGCCTTGGCTTTCGACAAGCAATGTCAGCTCCATCAGTGCCGCTTCCAGGGCAAGCTGGTTCTCATAGATTCCTTCAAGCGTGTCAGGCAGTGAGCATTGTGGGGCAGGCATGACTTCGACTCCGTTCGAGAGAATAGAAAATTCAGCTTAGGTAAACATAAGCGTGATTGGCAATTCCCGGGCAAAGAAAAGCCCGCGATGGGGATAGCGGGCTGAAAGGTATTCACTAGGAGCTTGAGTAACCGTACACCGCCGGCTGTGAAAAGGTTGTGAACGGCCAGACACGAGAAGCCCGGCGCATGGCCGGGCTCTCTGAATGAAACTTATCAATCAAGCTGCGCTTCTGCGCTTCATTGCGATGGCAATTGAACGCAGAACACTTTCGTTTGCGTTTACTAGGCGCAGATGAGATGTGACGTAGCTCACTCCTTTCTCCAAAACCATAACGCCAAAAAGCTCGTCAGCGAAGGATTCAGAAATAGAATGCACGTTGCCGAGATCGATTGTGAATTTTGGGCCGCTTTCTAGCTGGGCAAGGATCGCCCGGCGCTCTTGAGCTGCCAAATTTCTTGATGCGAGATCCGTTCTCTCAAAGGTATAGGCTTCCATGATTAGCCCCTCAGTTGGTTCATAATGTCATCTATTTCAGCAGATGTCGGTATCGCCTTAGCTTGCGCCATCTTCGATTCCTGAAGGGTTAGCGAGATTGCGACCCCCTTCCAAGCGAATTTAGACTCCTTAAAGCTCAATTTTCCCTTTTCAAGCTGCAGAATGGCTGTTCCGGATACAATGTATAGCTCGGCTTCATACCGTCTTGCTAGTGAAATTAATTTTGCAAGCCCAAGACCTTGGTGGTGATTACCGTTCGTCACGCTTCTCGTTGCTACGGCGCCCCCATATGGCGAGTCCCCTACGTGACCGTCTGGCAACGCCTGCCCCCAATCATCCTGGTGTTGGACCAGCTTGCTGGAATTCCCCTCCTGGATGCACCACTCAATCGCTTGACGATCATTGGTTATTCCATACTTTCGAGCGATGCCTGACGACAGTAGTTCCCCTAAAAAACCTAGACCGGTATCCGCAAGGGCGAATTCTATTTCGCCTTTTTTGACGGATTTTGCTCTCTGCGCGGCAGAAAAACCTCGCTCCATACCGTGAGACCAAACGTTGTCATGCAATTCACCAACAACGTGCATTAGCTCCTTGAAGGCTTCACTCTCCTTGTAGTTGAAGTACGGAGAGTTTGCTGCCATTTTCCGAAGGCAGCCGTTTATTTGCTGCGTCGCATCATCTACGGCATCTCTGGAGTCAAGGTGTGTAAGAGGCGCATTGTAAGCTCCGGCCTTTCGCCTGACTTGAGCATAGTCGTCATCCCCCCACAGCGCTTTAGAAAGGCCCATCGAGCTAAAATAGCCCGCGTTACGAGCATCTACAAACGTCACCGCAGCTTTGGGGATGTTGTAACGGCGCAGGTGAGCGGTGAGGACGACAATGTAGCCTGGAGAATAGTAATCTGACCGAAGCTTTAAAGGCTTCCCAGCAGACACTCGCTTGCCGATACGACCCATGAAATTCACGGCATGAAGAATCCCTGACAACCTGCATCTCCTTATTGCATTGGCTCCCGGCATGCGTTGCAATCCGGTTATTCAAAATATAATGACGTTAGGCCATCAGTTCCGCAATGTGATTTGGTCGGATTATAACAATTCAAAAAAGCGTGCTATTCCTGCATCCGCGTTATTCCGTAGCTCGACTTATCCGACGATCTTCACTTCCTTCGGCCCTCCCACAAGCCGATCCGTTTCTTCGCAACGTACGCCCGCCAACCCGATCATGACTATGGCATCGCTAGCCCTTCAGCAAGCTTTTCTAGATCGACACAGGTTTTCTCCACGTTGAAGCTATAGCTTCCAGGTCACGGCGCAGTTGTAGGTTTGGGTTTTGATTAAGGGAATACCTAAAGACCTATTGGGCCATTATTTCCTGATAACGCTTCTGGTATTCGTCATAAGGCAAGTTCTGCTCAGTGAGCTTCTGGAGCTGGACCTGCTTGTATTCGCTCTTGGTCATAGGTCCAGGTGCCGGCTGCACGGGCGCAGCAGAGTATTTTGATGGAGCCCCTCCCCCAACCTTTGACCCGCTACGGGCATAGCTGCTCACAGTCCCGTCAGGAGCAATGGTCACCGTAGTGCTCTCTACCTCTGTGCCGATACCTGCGAAACCGACGTAGGCATAGCCCCAGCCCAAAACCTGCGAGCCGTCAGAATTCTGGGTGACTGCTGTGGGCGGGCCGAGAAGGGCAATCACTTCATTGCTGGTGGTTTTGCCTTTAATCAGGCTATCGATCTGGGCTTGTTCGATTTTGGTGCCACTGCTAGCGCAACCCGAGAGAAGCGCTGCCATTGAGAGGCAAAGAAGCATCTTTTTCATAAAGTCCCTTTCTGTCTTGAAGCCGGCAACTCAAGCCCTAGCTGGTGCTGCCAACCAGTCGTAATGAGGCGAATCTAACACCATTATTTAGCCACTACGAGTTGAAAGCTTTCTCCCCCAGAAAAATTAGCAAACGTCAAATCTCAAAAACAATTTGCTAATTTATTTAGCTATTGCTAATTTGCAGCCACTCCTTCGCCACCTCATGGCGAAACAAGAGCACCTCAATTTTTTGCGAAAGCCAACAACGCGGCGGGCCCTTGCTCGCCCTGGAGAAAGTGAATGTCACGTAAACCCATCACACCGCTTCAGCTATTCAAGGTGATGATTTCCATCCTGCTCTACACCACAGCATCTGGCGCCTGGCTGATTTTTGCCGCCCGCGACCTGATCAGCAGTTCCTCGGATTTCGACGTGGCTGCGGCTTTCTTCGGTACCACAGTCTGGCTCATTGCGAGTGCCTGCTTATTCCTCCTCATCACCACGCCGAAATCAGGCGAATAACCCCACTCATTCAGCTCCCAATACGTAGGGGGCTCGCCAGGAGATCATCATGACCACCAACCAATACGATTCCCGCACCGCCGACAAGTTTGTGGTGCGCCTGCCTGCCGGCCTGCGCGCTGACATTGAGGCGGCTGCGAATGCCTCGGATCGCAGCATGAACAGCGTATTCATCCAAGCCGTGCGCCAGTATCTGGACGGACAGAATCGCCAAGCCTTGCTGCTAGACGCTCTGGCAAACGCCGGCGCCCCGCTCCCACCTGCTGTGAGTTCTAGCCTATGAGCCGCCGCAACGGACAACTGGGCGAGCGCCTGATCGAGCTGTTCAACGCCCTGCAATGTCGGGAAACCACCTTCGGCCAGATCTACGCCATGTCCGCATCGTGCGGCATCGACGCGCGCAGGGTGCTCGCAGACCACTTTCAAGGTGGTGAACTCCATGGCTAAGACAGTACTTCGAGTGCGCCTTGATGGCGTCGCGTTCTACATGAACACCGAAACCTCTTCGCCTGGTACCGGACACCGGAACAGGTTTCGCTTGTTCAAGACAGAAAACTACGGGCGCGACAAATCCGGCTGGATTCAGGTGGGTTCTATGGCTGGCCAGGAGCTGTTGGCAATTGAAGATGAACGCACCTTGCTGAAGGCGTGTGAAGAGCTGTTCGCCAGCAAGAAGTCACACCAATACGGCCTACATGGCGCGATACGCGGCAAGCCTGGCAAATGGGAGGGCGAAGCCTTTCCCGTCAGGAAGTCAGTGCAAGCCACCTCCTCCATCGAACAGCGATGACTCCATGGCCAAGGCAACTGCATTACCGAGCAAAGAGACGGCGCCGCGCTTCCTCAGAGCGTCAACTGCCCCCGCGTACCTAGGCATGTGCCGGGAAGAATTTAACAAGACTGTTCGGCCTAACGTCCGGGAATTTCCCATTGGGAAACAGGGCGTTGGTTTCGACCGGATCGAGTTGGATCAGTGGGCAGATTCCTGGGCAGAGTCTATGGCAATTGAAAAGCAGGCCAATGAGGACAACAATCTGCCCCGCAGTGGGCGCCAGGGAGAAAAACAATGGCGCGAAAAACAATGTCGGGCCTCTACGAGAGGAACGGGATTTGGCACATCGACAAAGTCGTCAGAGGTTGCCGACTTCAAGAAAGCACTGGAGCAAGCGAGAGGGAAGAAGCCGAGCAGTACTTGATCCATCGGCTGGAAAAGCTTAGGCAGGAAAAGGTTTATGGAGTGCGCCAGGTGCGAACCTGGCGTGAGGCGGCCACACGGTTCTTGGTGGAGTTCAAGCATCAGGCATCAATAGGTCTGTCCGCCTCCCACATTGAGCAGCTGGACCCGTACATTGGGGATCTACCAATCACCCATATAGATGACGGCACCCTGGCTGCTTTCAAACGGGACCGACAGCAGCCGACCAAGAACGACAAGGGGAAGGTAAAGCCTGGCGTATCGAACCGGACGGTCAACATTGCTTTGCAACGCGTCGTTCGGATCTTGAACCTGTGCCACCGGAAATGGCGAGACGCAGAGAAGCGGCCGTGGCTGGATAGCGTGCCGATGATCTCGATGCTGGAAGAGGCGAAGTCGAGCAGGAAGCCCTATCCGATGTCCTGGGCGGAGCAGTCGATGTTGTTCTCTGAGATTCCGGATCACTTGCTGAGGATGTCGCTCTATAAGGTGAACACCGGGTGTCGAGAACAGGAGATCTGCAAGCTTCAGTGGGATTGGGAGATTAGAGTTCCGGAACTGGGAACAGGCGTGTTCCTAATCCCCGCTGATTTTGGCGGGAGAAGCGAAAAGTCAGGCGTGAAGAACGGCGACGAGCGACTAGTGGTGCTGAACAAGGTGGCGATGTCGGTCATCGACGGTCAGCGCGGCCTGCACTCGAAATACGTATTCCCATACGGACAGCCGGACGAACGCGGTCCGACTCCAATGCACCGGATGAATGACACGGCATGGAAGAAGGCCAGAGTGAGAGCGGCGGCGAAATGGGAGTCGGAACACAAGTCGCCGGCACACCCTGGGTTCAGATCAATCCGGGTTCACGACCTCAAGCACACCTTTGGGAGAAGGCTGCGTGCAGCAGGGGTAACACTGGAAGATCGGAAGGCGCTCTTGGGACACAAGAATGGCAGCGTTACCAGCCACTATTCTACCGCAGAGCTTGAGCAGTTGATCACGGAGGCAAACAAAGTGTCAGCGACGGATTCACGCGGGCCAGCACTGACAATCTTGAGGAGGAAAACGGGATGAACCCCCGCAAAAGTCCCTACGCATGAAAAAGCCCAACTCGCTAAAGCTGGGCTAAGTCATTGAATAATATGGTCGGGACGGAGTGATTCGAACACTCGACCCCTAGCACCCCATGCTAGTGCGCTACCGGACTGCGCTACGCCCCGACTAGGCGTGTTACTGGGTTCGCTTCTTAACGAAGCGAACCGGAATATACCGCAAGCTTTTGAAATGTGGAAGTATTTTTAAAGCTTGAATCATTTTTTCAGCACCACCAGTACATCTTCCAATTCGGAGATCATTTGGCGGATCAGTTGCTTGTATTGAGTGGTGTCGTCTTTGGCTTCGTCACCGGACATACGCTGGCGTGCGCCGCTGATGGTGAACCCTTGGTCGTACAGCAACGCGCGGATCTGTCGGATCATCAGCACGTCCTGGCGCTGATAATACCGACGGTTCCCGGTGCGTTTGACGGGGTTGAGTTGAGGAAACTCCTGCTCCCAATAGCGCAGCACGTGCGGTTTTACCGCACACAACTCGCTGACTTCACCGATGGTGAAGTAGCGCTTGCCTGGGATGACGGGTAGCTCGTCGTTATGACTTGGTTCCAGCATAAGCCTCAACTCGGGCCTTCAACTTCTGCCCTGGACGAAAGGTGACCACACGGCGAGCCGTGATCGGGATTTCTTCTCCCGTTTTTGGATTGCGGCCAGGCCGCTGGCGTTTGTCTCGCAGGTCAAAATTGCCGAAACCGGACAATTTGACCTGTTCGTTGTCCTCCAGAGCGTGCCTGATCTCTTCAAAAAACAGCTCGACCAATTCCTTGGCCTCGCGCTTGTTCAGACCCAACTCTTCGTACAGACGTTCCGCCATCTCAGCTTTCGTCAAAGCCCCCATACGTCACTTCCTTAACGTGGCGTTCAACCTTTGTTCGAGCGAGGTGAGGATATTTTGCGTCGTGGTATTCACCTCATCGTCATTAAGAGTGCGCGATGGATGCTGCCAGGTCAAGCCAACTGCAAGGCTTTTTCTATGCGGATCAATGCCTTTACCCTGATAGACGTCAAATAGCCTGAGGTCTGTCAGCCATTCCCCTGCATTTTCACGGATTACATCCAGAACCGCAGTGGCGGCGACTTCACGGTCGGCGATCAGGGCCAGGTCGCGACGCACTTCAGGGAACCGCGACAACTCGCTGAATTTAGGCATCTTGCCCGACGCAACTTCAGCCAAGACTAGCTCAAACACGAAGACTGGACGGTCCAGCCCCAAGGTTTTCGACAGTTCTGGGTGAATGGCGCCCACAAAGCCCACCAGGCGACCTTCACGCTCGATACGTGCAGTCTGGCCTGGATGCAAGGCTGGGTGGCTACCCGGCACGAACGTAAAGGCGTCCAACGCACCGGCAAAGCCGAGCACCGCTTCCACGTCTGCCTTGACGTCGAAGAAGTCCACGACCCCACGGCCTTGCGCCCAGCCTTCCGGCAGACGGCTGCCGCAGACGACGCCCGCCAGCATCGGCTCTTGCTTCAAGCCATCAAGCTGGCCGACGAAACGCAAGCCGCTTTCGAACAGACGCACGCGGTCTTGCTGGCGGTTCAGGTTGTGGGAAAGTGCCTTCACCAGGCCCGGCCACAGCGACGAACGCATGGCGGCCATATCGTTGGAGATCGGGTTGGCCAACAACAACGGTTCAACACCGGGGTTGAACAGTTCGAACTGTTTTGGATCGATGAAGCTATAGGTCACGGCTTCCTGATAACCACGGGCAACCAGCAGGCGGCGCAGTTCAGGCAGGTGCGCACGCGCTTCGGCCTTGGGTTGCGGTGCCAGGCGTGCTTGCGGATAGCGAACCGGCAGGCGGTTGTAACCGTACAGGCGCGCCAGCTCTTCGATCAGGTCGACTTCCAGGCTGATGTCGAAGCGATGGCTAGGTACTGCAACCTGCCACTGCCCTTCCCCACCCGCGGAAATACCCAGGCCGAGTGCAGACAGCAGTTGCTCGATTTCAGCCGGCTCGATGACCAGGCCGAGCATTTGCTCAACGCTTTTGGCACGCAAGGTAATCGGTGCAATCGACGGCAGGTACTGTTCGTTGACAGTTTCAGTAATCGGGCCGGCTTCACCACCGGTGATTTCCAGCAGCAGGCCGGTAGCGCGCTCCATGGCTTCACGGGCGAGTTTCCAGTCCACGCCACGCTCGTAGCGGTGCGACGCATCGGTGTGCAGGCCGTAGGAACGAGCCTTGCCAGCGATCGCGATCTGGTCGAAGAACGCGCTTTCAAGGAATACGTCACGAGTGGTCGCGGATACACCGCTGTGCTCACCACCCATCACGCCGGCAATTGCCAGGGCGCGAGCGTGGTCGGCGATGACCAGAGTGTCGGCACGCAGGCTGACTTCCTGGCCATCGAGCAGCACCAGCTTCTCGCCTTCTTCGGCCATACGCACGCGGATGCCGCCATTGATTTCGGCAAGATCAAACGCATGCAACGGCTGGCCGAGTTCCAGCATCACGTAGTTGGTGATGTCAACGGCAGCGTCGATGCTGCGTACATCGGCACGACGCAGGCGCTCGACCATCCACAGCGGGGTTGGCTTGGACAGGTCCACGTTACGGATCACACGTCCCAGGTAACGCGGGCAGGCGTTTGGTGCCAGTACCTCAATCGAGCGTACTTCGTCGTGTATCGCCGGTACGGCAGCGACCACTGGACGAGTGACAGGTGCGTTGTAGAGCGCGCCCACTTCACGGGCCAGGCCAGCCAGGGACAGGCAGTCGCCGCGGTTGGGGGTCAAGTCGACCTCGATGCTGGCGTCTTCCAGTTCCAGGTAAACACGGATGTCCTGACCCACTGGCGCGTCGGCCGGCAGCTCCATCAGGCCATCATTGCCCTCACCCACTTGCAGTTCGGCCTGGGAGCACAGCATGCCGTTGGATTCAACGCCACGCAGCTTGGCCTTCTTGATCTTGAAGTCGCCCGGCAACTGGGCACCGATCATAGCGAACGGGATCTTCAGGCCCGGGCGCACATTAGGCGCTCCGCACACGACCTGAAAGGTTTCCGAACCGTTGCTGACCTGGCACACACGCAATTTGTCGGCATCCGCGTGCTGCTCGGTGCTCAACACCTCGCCCACCACCACACCACTGAAAACACCGGCGGCCGGCGTAACGCTATCGACCTCAAGACCGGCCATCGACAGGCGAGCAACCAGCTCGTCGCGATCTACCTGCGGGCTTACCCAGCCACGCAGCCATTGTTCACTGAATTTCATCCTGCTCTCCTAAAGATTCGTTACGACTAGCGAAATTGCGCGAGGAACCGCAAGTCGTTGTCGAAGAACAGACGCAAGTCGTTCACGCCGTAACGCAGCATGGCCAGACGCTCAACGCCCATGCCGAAGGCAAAGCCCGAGAACTCTTCTGGATCGATCCCGGACATGCGCAGCACGTTGGGGTGAACCATGCCGCAGCCCATCACTTCCAGCCAGCCGGTCTGCTTGCACACACGGCAGCCTTTACCGCTGCACATCACGCATTCCATGTCGACTTCAGCGGATGGCTCGGTGAACGGGAAGAACGAAGGACGGAAACGTACCGCCAACTCTTTTTCGAAGAACACCCGCAGGAACTCTTCGATGGTGCCTTTGAGGTCGGCGAAATTGATATCGCGATCAACCAGCAGGCCTTCGACCTGGTGGAACATCGGCGAATGGGTGATATCCGAGTCGCTACGGTACACACGGCCTGGGCAGACAATGCGGATCGGCGGCTTGTTCGCTTCCATGGTGCGGACCTGTACCGGCGAGGTATGGGTGCGCAGCAGCATGTTGGCGTTGAAATAGAAGGTGTCGTGCATCGACCGGGCCGGGTGATGGCCTGGGATGTTGAGCGCCTCGAAGTTGTGGTAGTCGTCTTCGACCTCAGGGCCTTCGGCAATGCCGTAGCCGATGTGGGTGAAGAACTGTTCGATACGTTCCAGAGTCCGGGTGATCGGATGCAGACCGCCCGACGCCTGGCCACGACCAGGCAAGGTCACGTCAATGGACTCGGCGGCGAGCTTGGCCGCAAGATCGGCCTCCTCGAGCGACGCCTTGCGCGCATTGAGAACCTCTGTGACACGCTCCTTGGCGACGTTGATCAGCGCACCGACTTGCGGACGCTCTTCAGCGGGCAGATTTCCCAGGGTCTTCATCACCTGAGTCAATTCACCTTTCTTGCCAAGGTAGTGAACCCGGATTTGCTCCAGGGCATTTACATCTTCAGCGCTTTGCACAGCCTCAAGGGCTTGGGCGACGAGCGCGTCCAGGTTTTCCATGTACAGACTCCAGATACAAAATAGGGGAAGAGCTTGAAGGCTCTTCCCCTATTTATGACGTTTACCACCTTGGGCCACAGGAGTAGCCCAGGGTGACTGTCGGGGGTACTTAAGCCAAGGAGGCTTTAGCTTTCTCGACAATCGCAGCAAACACCGCTTTTTCGTTCACGGCCAGTTCAGCCAGAACCTTACGGTCGATTTCGATGGACGCTTTTTTCAGGCCAGCGATGAAACGGCTGTAGGACAGACCATTAACACGTGCACCGGCGTTGATACGAGCGATCCACAGAGCGCGGAACTGACGTTTTTTCTGACGACGGTCACGGTAGGCGTATTGGCCTGCCTTGATTACCGCTTGCTTGGCAACACGGAATACGCGTGAACGCGCGCCGTAGTAGCCTTTAGCAAGTTTCAGAATTTTTTTGTGACGCTTACGGGCCATGACGCCACGCTTTACACGAGCCATGAGTTACTTCCTCTATTCTTGAACCAAAATTAACGAAGGCGCAGCATGCGCTCGACTTTTGCCACGTCAGACGGATGCAGCAAGCTGCTACCGCGCAGTTGACGCTTACGCTTGGTCGACATTTTGGTCAGGATGTGGCTCTTGAAAGCGTGCTTGTGCTTGATGCCGTTAGCAGTTTTCAGAAACCGCTTAGCAGCACCACTTTTAGTTTTCATCTTTGGCATGTTCGGTACTCCGCATTCAGTTGATAAACATAATCAGAAGGCCTGCCGTGCCCTGTTGATTACTTCTTCTTTTTCGGGGCGATGACCATAATAAGCTGGCGTCCTTCCATCTTAGGATGCTGTTCGACCGAACCGTACTCCAGCAGGTCAGCTTCAACCCGCTTGAGGAGTTCCATCCCCAGCTCCTGGTGGGCCATCTCACGGCCGCGGAATCGCAAGGATACCTTGGCCCTGTCCCCATCACTCAGGAAACGTACCAGGTTGCGCAGTTTTACCTGGTAATCCCCTTCCTCCGTCCCTGGACGAAACTTGATTTCTTTTACTTGAATCTGCTTCTGGTTCTTCTTCGCTGCGGCAACCTGCTTCTTCTTTTCGAAGATCGATTTACCGTAGTCCATCACCCGACAAACAGGTGGGATTGCATCGGCGGAGATTTCCACCAGGTCCAGCTTGGACTCTTCTGCAATACGAAGCGCTTCATCAATCGAGACGATGCCAATCTGCTCGCCATCAGCGCCAATTAACCGAACCTCGCGTGCCGAGATATTCTCGTTGATCGGGGCTTTCGGTGCAGCTCGTTTATCTTGTCTCATTTCACGCTTAATAATAATTACTCCGAATCTGGGCGACCACGCCGGGAAACCGCTTGCGCGAGGAACTCAGCGAACTGGGCGACGGGCATCGAGCCCAGGTCAGCACCTTCACGAGTACGCACAGCGACAGTCTGCATCTCGACTTCCCGATCTCCGATAACCAAAAGATAGGGAACCTTGAGCAAAGTATGCTCGCGGATTTTAAAGCCGATCTTTTCATTTCTCAAGTCGGACTTGGCACGAAATCCGCTTTCGTTGAGAGTTTTTTCAACTTCAGCGGCAAAATCTGCCTGTTTATCAGTGATATTCATGATCACTGCCTGGGTCGGAGCCAGCCACGCAGGGAACGCGCCCTCGTAGTGCTCGATCAGGATACCGACGAACCGTTCGAACGAACCGAGGATCGCCCGGTGCAGCATAACCGGGTGCTTACGGCTGTTGTCTTCGGAGACGTATTCGGCTCCCAGACGGATCGGCAGGTTAAAATCGAGCTGCAGGGTACCACACTGCCAGACACGGCCAAGGCAATCTTTGAGCGAGAACTCGATCTTCGGACCGTAGAACGCGCCCTCACCCGGCTGCAGATCGTACGCAAGGCCCGCACTGTCAAGCGCAGCGGCCAATGCCGCTTCGGCGCGATCCCATAGTTCGTCGGAACCGACG
>NZ_BCBO01000166.1:0-4748 GCF_001320835.1 Pseudomonas sp. NBRC 111138
GGACGAGTGGACAGCTTCATCTCGACTTCGGTAAAGCCGAAATCGCGATAAACGTCCATGGTCAGCTTGATGAACGCTGCGGACTCGGCCTGCATCTGCTCTTCGGTGCAGAAGATGTGGGCGTCGTCCTGGGTGAAGCCACGCACCCGCATGATGCCGTGCAGCGCACCCGATGGTTCGTTACGGTGGCAGGCACCGAACTCGGCCAGGCGCATCGGCAACTCGCGGTAGCTCTTCAGGCCCTGATTGAATACCTGCACGTGGCATGGGCAGTTCATCGGCTTGATGGCGTAGTCGCGGTTTTCCGACTGGGTGGTGAACATGTTGTCGGCGTAGTTGGCCCAGTGCCCGGATTTCTCCCACAGGCTGCGATCAACCACCTGGGGAGTCTTGATCTCCAGGTAACCGTTTTCGCGCTGCACCTTGCGCATGTACTGCTCAAGCACCTGGTACAGGGTCCAGCCATTCGGGTGCCAGAACACCATGCCCGGCGCTTCTTCCTGAAGGTGGAACAGGTTCAGGCGCTTGCCGATCTTGCGGTGGTCGCGTTTTTCAGCTTCTTCGATGCGCTGGATATAGGCGGCCAGTTGCTTCTTGTCAGCCCAGGCCGTGCCGTAGATCCGTTGCAGCTGTTCGTTCTTGGCGTCACCGCGCCAGTAGGCACCGGAGAGCTTGGTCAGCTTGAACGATTTGAGAAAGCGCGTGTTCGGCACGTGCGGGCCACGGCACATATCCACGTATTCTTCGTGGTAGTACAGCCCCATGGCCTGCTCGTCCGGCATGTCTTCTACCAGACGCAGCTTGTAGTCCTCGCCACGTGCAGTAAACACGTCGATCACTTCGGCACGCGGGGTGACTTTCTTGATGACGTCATAATCTTTTTCGATCAGCGCGTGCATGCGCTGCTCGATGGCCGCCAGGTCGTCCGGAGTAAAAGGACGCTCATAGGCGATGTCGTAATAGAAGCCTTCTTCAATGACCGGGCCGATCACCATCTTGGCGGTTGGATACAGTTGCTTGACCGCATGGCCAATCAAGTGCGCGCAAGAGTGGCGAATGATCTCCAGCCCCTCTTGATCCTTGGGCGTGATGATTTGCAGGCTGGCGTCGCTGGTGATCAGGTCGCTGGCGTCAACCAGCTTGCCGTCGACCTTGCCGGCCACGGTGGCCTTGGCCAGGCCAGCACCAATGGATGCGGCGACCTCGGCTACGGAAACCGGATGATCGAATGAACGCTGACTGCCGTCGGGAAGAGTAATAGTTGGCATGGCGCCTCCTCTCCTAGTGGTGACCCCTACCAAAGGTCACGTGGGTTGGGATGAGCCAGTACAAGATCCAACACCAGGCCGCTCAATAATGAACGCCTGCCTTACAGCGGCAGGAGCCTTTCGGCCAACCGATAATCGAACCAGAGTGACTGGAGTGAACAAAAAGAACCTGGCAAGGCGGCAAATGGCGCGCCCGGAAATAGCCAGGCAAGGATGCTAGCACAGATGAACGGTCATCGCGTCGGCCAAGCGCTGGGTAAAGAGCAATTCATGGCTTTATAGCTGCAAAAGTGAACTTGAGCTGTACGCAGGGCCTCAAAGCCACTGAGAATCGCCGTTCGTCCTCGACCCAAAGGAGCATCCCATGATGCGTTTTACCTCTACCCTCGCTGTCGCCGCTACCCTGAGCCTCCTTTCCCTCGGCGCGCAGGCTGCAGCCCCTTCCAACTGGCCAGTTGGCGCCCGTGACGCCTTCGTCAGCGACTGCAGTGCCGCTGCCAGCCGGAACGTGGACGTCAAAACTGCCAAAGCCCACTGTGAATGTGGCGCTGACAAGATCAATGCCGAATTGAGCACTGCCGAGATCAAGGAATTGATGACCAACCAGAACGCCAGCCCGGAGCTTAAAAACAAAGCAGTCGCGGCTATTTCGTCCTGCAAAGTGGTGAAGAAAAAGTAAGATTGGCTGATGATTCGACGGTCATTTCGCTGAAAAAACGGCCTGAAAACTGCCATTTCACACAAATCATGCAGGTTTTACGGCTTTTTTTAACAGCTGATATTTCGTCGCAAAGCCCCGTAAATCGGGGCTTTCAGCCCAACAACGGGTCTAACGCAAAGCGATTGATTAGCAAACAGTGCCTTGGGGGGGCTCCCAAGCCGAACATTTCGACTATGATAGCCCTGTGTGCCCAGTTGGCCTGAGCAGCACAGCACTACTGAAAATATATGTTTCTTGGAGATACACCATGTCTAATCGCCAAACCGGCACCGTTAAATGGTTCAACGATGAAAAAGGCTTCGGCTTCATCACTCCTCAAGGTGGCGGTGACGACCTGTTCGTACACTTCAAAGCTATCGAAAGCGACGGTTTCAAAAGCCTGAAAGAAGGCCAAACCGTTTCCTTCGTGGCTGAGAAAGGCCAAAAGGGTATGCAAGCTGCACAGGTTCGCGGCGAGTAATTCTCCGCTGAGCTAAAAAAACCCCGTCCATGTGACGGGGTTTTTTATGGGCGATGCAAAAGCCGTATCAGCCGCAGTTAACCCGGTTGATCACCAGATTGTCATCGGTGTTCAGGTTCAGGCGGTCAGAGCGATACTCCAGCGTGACCATGTCGTTGGGCTTGAGGATGCGTGCATTCTGCGCGCCAGCACGCGTACGTGCTTGCTCCAGCAACTGGGGCGAGGCTTTCTGGCCGATGGCGAACTCTGCGGCCTTCGACTCACAGCGGCTATGACCGGCATCGGTCACAGTGGCAGCTTTGCCTGGCTCAGAGGCACCCGGGGTACTGCAACCCGCCAACGCGAGCGCAGCCAACAAAGTACCGAATGATGCGAGCTTCCAAGGCATGAAGCCTCCTATGATAAAAAGTGGACAGAGATCGTGCGACAGCATTCAAAGCGATTGGTTTCAAGACGTTAACCGCCTGTGGGCAAGTCTGCCTGAGTCACGGCCTGCAATCGCTTGGTGAATCGTGACTAGATATGAACGTATTCAGTAGATATCGATGTAGTCCGACGAAGGAGTAGGCCAATTCTGCTTCAGCGCGTTGAAAATCTGCATGACCCAGACTTCATCGCTGGCCGCCACGTTGCCGACATAGCCGGAACCTTTGGCCCAGGTCTCCAGGCGAAACACCAGGCCAGCGATATCAGCCCCACCGACTACGCCGGAAGAAATGTAGGCGATGCCTTCTTTGGTTACCCGCAACTGGGTATGTTCGTCGTCACTGGCGCTGCCAAGCAATTGGCGCACGGCGTCCAGCGTCAGGTTGTCGGGCTTGCTCAAATCGATTTGCACGCGGTGTTTCCCGGCCATTTAACAGGCCAACAGTGTCGCACAGCCGCCGCTTCATGCCTAAGTAGCAGTGCCAAATGCCGTACAAAATGCTTAACTGCGCCCCTCTGGAACGGCGTTCCAGTGCATTGCCCCCGCATTTTTAGCCCGTGAGATTTCCATGACCACCGTAACGCTTCAAGCCGACATCAAAGCCAAGTGGCCCCAAGGGCAAAGTTCCTACAGCCCCGGAAGCCCGGAAGAACTGGCGATCATTGGTATCGACCTGTTGGTCAAGGAACTGGGCACCCAGGCGGCGCAAGCATTCATCGGCCAGATATTCGAGAAATACCCGGCCGACTACATGGGCGCCCAAGAGCGCGAATAGAACAGGGCGACGAGCGCCGCCCCGCTAACTTACTTCAGACGCGCCAGGCGCTCGGTCAGCAGATCGAAGAAGCCCTGGGCGTCGCCATTCTCAACCCAGAACACATTCTTCGGCTGCTTGAGGCCGTCATACCAATCGACAATGGTCTGGCCGAAGGTCGGGCCTTCGCGGCTGTCGACCACCATATTGGCCTCACGACCGCTGAACAGCGAAGGCTTGAGCAGGTACGCCACCACGGTAGCGTCATGGACCGGGCCACCCGGAATGCCGTAGTGCTCCATATCGCCTTTGACGTACTCATTCAGAATACTGCTGACGACCTTGCTCGCATTGTTGTTCAGGTCCGCAATCTTCTTCAGGCGGGCGTCGCTGGTGAGGACTTTATGGGTCACGTCCAACGGCAGGTAGGTCAACTTCACACCGCTTTTGAGCACGATCTCCGCCGCCACCGGATCGGCGAACAGGTTGAACTCGGCCACTGGGGTGATATTGCCGCCGTTGAAGTGGGCGCCGCCCATCACGACCACTTCCTTGATGCCCTGGGTGATTTCGGGCGCTTGAGTCAGCGCCAGTGCCAGGTTGGTCTGCGGGCCGAGCATGGCGATGGTGATGCTGTGCGGCTTGGCGCTGCTCAGGGTCTTGATCAGGTAGTCGACTGCATTGCCTTCGGCCAGGCCTGTTTTCGGTTCATGCACCGTGACGCCCGAGATGCCTTCCTTGCCATGGATATTCTCGGCGTAGATCGGTTTGCGCAACAACGGCGCTGGCGCACCTGCGTACACCGGGATGTCCTCGCGACCTGCCCATTCGCGCGCCAGGCGCGCGTTGCGGGAGGTCTTGTCCAGGCGCACATTGCCGGCGACGGTGGTCAGCGCACGAATGCTCAACTCCTCCGGCGAGGCCATGGCGAACAGCAAGGCCACCACGTCATCGGCACCCGGGTCGGTATCGATGATCAGGTCGATTTTTTCCGCCGCTTGGGCGCTTGCAGCAGTGAGCGCGGACAAAAGCAGAACACTCCGGAACAGGTTTTTCAGGGTAGGTAGACCACGTTGCATAAAGCACTCCTTGTCATAGGGGGGACGCTAGAACGTTAC
>NZ_BCBO01000167.1:0-11708 GCF_001320835.1 Pseudomonas sp. NBRC 111138
GAAGGTTGGGAGCGTTACCTTGAGCAGCAGAACCCCACCGCCAAATGGAACAACGGCAACACCTTCGACCTGAAGTACCAGCAGCTCGATGAAATGAGCCCGAACGGTCAAGGCGCCAGAAAATCAAACATCAGGTGCACCGTGCCGTAGTAGGACCCGCCCTGGTATCCACCCTGCGGCTCGATCGGAGCAATCTCCAGCTCGACGCGCCGGCCCATGCCCGCCTCGTCAGCGCTGAGTATCTGGGTCGAGTCCAGGGTCAGGGGCACCCGGTTGAACAGCACGCGCAAATCAATACGGTCGCGGCCGCTCAACAGATAGGGCACGTCCCCCAGCCGCGCAGCTACGCCGCCATTGAGGTTTTTCACGTCGAAGTTCTTGCGCAGGCGCCCGAGCCTGGAGGTCGCCAGGTCCCAGGCCAGCAGTTGGTCCTGCGCCATCCAGTCAGGTTCGGAGGGCAGCACATAGGCTTCGTGGATCGGAATGGTGACCGACACATCAAAACTCTGGCGCTCCTGAAACGCCTGTACCGGCCCGCCGATGAACAACGTTGCGACCAGCCCCGCCCATACCGTCAGTTGCTTGAACATTGTCATCACCCGTTGCTGTTGACCGTCATCGGTGTTTTGTCGCGGCCTTCGATCATCTGGAAGCGGTATTCACGTCCGGGCTTCTTCTCGAGCTGCCATTGGCGTCCCGGCAGGATGTGGTGTTTGGTGGTGGCTTCGCAGTCGGTTTTTTTCGCCGCTGAACAGTCCCGGAACTCATCGAGTACCACCACGCTGTTGCCGGCGTTGCGCAGTGTGTACTGGTCGGCGGTCTCGACGACCTTCGTATCGAAGCGGGTGTCCTTGGGCCGCACGAAAAACACCGTGCCGTAACCGGCCATGACGTTGACGCCGGCGGCGAGATCTTTTTTGTACTCGTCGCGCTCGGCGTCGGTCACGGCGAAGTCGTCTTCCTTCTCCGGCACCACCGGGATGAAGCGCACCCGGAAGTAACGCTCCTTGTCGCGCTCGCCCATGTACAGCAAGCGCGTCCCCTGGCGCCCGCCCGCCGGAACGATCAACCGCGCCGGGCTGGCCATCAGGCCGTCGCGGCTGGTGGCGGCGCCCTTGTCATCCGTCAGGGAGGCCACCGGGATTTCCCTGGACGTGCCGTCGGCGTTATAGACAATTTCCAGCACATTGACCTTGATAAAGGCGGTGCTGGTGCCGCCGTTGAACACCCGCTTGAGATAAGAACTGCGGTCGCCCTCCAGGTAGTCATACACCACGCCGACATTGATCGCCGGCCCGGCCTGCGCCGCCAATGACATCAGCAACAGCCCAGCCCCTAACACTGCATGTTTCATGTTTGATTACGCCTTATTGATTGAACGCGGCCCACCACAGGGAGCCGATATGCGAGCCGGGCTCGCCTAGACTTCCGAATCCCAGATCACCGTGGCCACGCCGGAATAGGTGCTGCCGGGTTTCTTGAGCATGTCGGCCACGTCATCCTTGCCCACCTCGAAATGCAACTTGCCCTCGCGGTTGTTCACGTACTGCAACGGCTGGAACAGTTCGGTGCCGACGCCGTCGAGGCGCAGGGGCAGTTTGTTCACGCCCTGGTCGTGCTGATCACGCAAGCCATAGGGCAGGCTCACGGCGACTTGAAGCGGCACTTCGTCACCGTCGTTGTTGCGCAGGCCACAGGTGTTGCCGATCACCAGCCCGCACTCCAGGGTCATCTTGAAACGTGAGCTGGCGGAGATTGCGAAGGTCTGGTCACGCCATAGCCGCGAGGGGCGCCGCCCCTGGTTGAGCCAGGCTTGCCAGCCGCCTTCGGGTAACAGCTCGATGCGATTGCCGCCCGCCGGCAGGTCAATCTTGAGCACGTGCTCCACCGACAAGATGAAGTTGAACGTCAGGGTGTTTTCGTCGGGGATCATGGTGGTGCCGAAATCCATATCGCCGCCCGGGCCCATGGTGTAAGTGATGGACCCCTCATAAGTACCAGCGTCCATACCCAGAGGGTTTGGTGTCTTGAGTTCGTAGCCGTACTCAAGCGTGCTGTAGCTCATCCGCCCGATTTCCATACCATTTGTAACGCTGCAGGCTCCGGCGTTCTCTGGAACGATCCAGAAAAAAAGCGCATACGCTTGTCCCGCCGCCATGTAATTGATCGGCAAGCACGGTGCCGGCGCCCCTCGCCAATAAGCGTTCCAGCCCACGCCTGGCGTGGCCCAGCCGGACACACCCGGTGGATAAGAGACATTCCACCGTCCCCCAATACCGGCAATGCGCATCTGTACCGTCTCCGCACGACCGGTGACGGTGTGAGTCACTTGCAGATCGCGAAATGCCGAGGGCACCTTGAAATAGGCGCTCTGGCGCGGATCCTCCGGAAACGCCGGTATCGGCCCATTGGAATAGGCCCGGAACGAACTGTTACGAATACTGAAGGTATTGACCGCCTCGCACCTGGCTGGAACGTGCCAGGGACACAAGCCACTTTGCGGCGTGGTATTGACGAATTTATTGCTCGTTGGGTTGGCCGGATCGGGGCGAAACACCGCCGTGATCTGCTCGACGATAGCCAGTGCCGGCAAGCTGTAGGTAGCGCCCAAAACCAGCGCGAATGCACAGAGCCCCAAGCGTTTTTTCATTGCGGTAATCAAGGTCATGAACTCCCGTTTCAACCGCCGTCAACCGGCGGTTTCGCCCTTGTGGTTAGCTTCGGCCAGCGTGTCCGGCGTGCAGCGCAGATCACCAATCATCAGCACGTCGTTTTCATCCGGCGCAGTGCTCGGGTCCAGGCGGAACTGGCAGAGCAACTGGTTCTGGTAGCGCACCTGCAGGGTCGGCGCGCTGGCGCTCATCTCCATGGAGAAGAACCCGTCCACTTCGCTGACCCCACGGCTGGCGTGATTGATTACGTGATGGCCTTTAAGCGGCGCGCCGCGTTCATCCAGCAGGCGGCCGAGTACGGTGACGGTTTTCATCACGGTGATCTTGCGGTAGTCCACGCCGCCCTTGTTCAGGTGGTAACTGGAGCGCGCGGGCTGGATGTTCGCCGCCGGCGGGTGGTTGCCTTCGAAGTCGAAGCTCACGCTGCTGCTCTTGTAGGCCGAGACCGGCACGTAGTTGCGCCCCGGACGCAGTACCGCGCTGCCGCCGCCCAGGTCGTCGGCGCGCAGGGCGATCTCGTCGAGGTCGGTTTCCACATCGATGATCATCCCCGCGCCGTTGCCCTGGTACTGGCTGCTGAGCAGCATTTTCCCGGCGCCCGCGACGAAGGTGCTGTTGAGGTTCAAGCCACCACTGAAATCGCCATTGAAGGAGCTGCGCTGCACAAAGCCGTCGCCGCTGACCACGTCGGTACTGAAGTTGGCCATGCCTGACAGGCCGACGCCGTAGGTATCAGTGATCGCCGTGGCCGAGACACTTTGCAGCACATGGTCGGTGAGGTTCTGCCGATACGTGATCGACGCATTGTTATCGCGGCCGCCATCACGGGCGGTGCGGGTGCCGATGCTGCCGGAAATCTGCCGGCCATCGCTGCCCAGTTTCACGCTCAGGCTCACATCCACGCCACGGTTGCGCTGGTCATTGGTGCCGGCGCTGCCGGGGCGGTCGAACACCGAGAAACGCCAGTTGGCATCACTGCCGAAAAAGCTGTCGTGACGGCTCCAGCCCAGGTCCAGCCCCGCACCTTCGACGTTGCCTTGGCTATGGGACACTCGCATGTTCAAGGTGTTTTTCGCATCAAGGCGATGGTTGACCGACAACGCCGAATTGCTGGCCTGGCCGACAAAGGTGTTGCGCCGCAGGCGCGTGCCGTCGGGCAGGGTTTCGTAGGTGTCGCGGGTGTCGAGCCAGCTGCGGTTGTGACTGAACACCAGGTTGGTCGCGCCGAAGCTGTAGAGCCCTTGCAGGTCAAGGCCCGTGCCATGTTCACGGGTTTGATAAACATTGGCATAGAGGCTGGTGTTGTCGGCAACGGTCCAGTCCACCGAGCTGCCATATTGCAGTTGCTCGCGCACCTGGCGGGCCGACAGGCCAAGAATCACCCGTGGGTGCAGCAGGTAATTGAGCGACGCGCCGGCCGTCACCACACCCGAGGCTTGCTCGTCCCAGTTGCTGAACAGCTTGGTTTCGCGCCCGGCGAACAGGTTGTAGCGCCAGCGGTCTTCGGCGTTGCGCCAGTTACCGGGTTTGTACACCAGCTCCTGGGTAGTGCTGGTGGTGAGGCCGTCTTCCACCAGGCGTACTTCCACTTCATAGATACCGCCGGGTAGTGGCCGGGTGTCCAGGGTTTGCAGGCCGGCGGCCACGGCCTGGGTGTTGATCAACAAGCCGTTGCGATAAATCTCTACCGCTGCCTGACGGTTGGCGGTGACGTAGATCGGGTACACGCTGGGCTTGGGGTTGTTGATCGCCAGGCTGTCGGAACTGCCGTACATGATGCCCAAGGCGGTGTCGGGGCTGGCGCCGAAGCTGCGCAGTTGACGGGTCAGGCCATCGGAATTGGGGGTGAAGTGGCCGAGGCGAAAAAATTGCCCTTCCAGTTCACGCTGGGTATACAGCTCATGAATCGCGTGGCGCATGGGTTGGTCATTACCGCTCTGGCGCGCCAGTTGCAGGTTGAACACCTGGCTCCAGTTGCCCACGCTGGAACTGGCTTGCAAACCATAACGGCCGCCGAGGCTGTCTTGCTGACCGCCATTTAGGTTGAGCTGGTTGTTGATGATCAACCCCAGGCTGCCGCCGTCGGGCTGGTCGTAAAAGCGCGGGGCTTCGCTACTCAGTTCAACGTCCTGCGTGAGGATCGACAACTGCGAGCTTTCCAGATTGTAGTAAGCAGAGATCATCTTTTGCGGGCAAGACTGGGTGCAGGCGCCCAACGCCACGCCTTTTTCCAGCAGGCCTTGCCAGGTGTCGCGGGTGGCAGCCGGCACCTTGCTGTCGCCGGTGTCGGTGAATTCGAGCAGGGTGACGCGGTCGTCCCGGGACAGCACGATCAGCGCTTCGCCAAGCAGTTGGTGGTCCAGGTCTACGCGCACCGCGAGGGGTACATCGAAAAAGTGATCGGCAAAGCCTGCGGGCAAGCCTTGGGCCTGAGTGATCAGGCTGCCGGGCGTGGCTGCACCGGAAGCAGCAGGTGCCGCCAGCGCACTCGTACATATCAGCAGCGCAAGCGCAGCCGCGATAGGCGTCATCGGGAACATGAACGGATACTCTGAATGCCAGGAGACCAGAATCAAAAACCAGGCCGGCGAACGGAGGAGGCATTCGCCGACCTGAAAAGTCATGCCCGCGCCAAGCGGGCATTAAGTGGCATCAAGGCGCTACTGGCAGTACCGCGTCGAAGACCACTGGCATCACGGAGGTGTACGAACCGCGCTGAGTCGCCGAAGGCTTGGCTGCGACGATGCGCATCTCCGCACCTACGCCTGGGGTGGAGTCGGCTTCGTTGACCACTTCCTGTGGGGTGCCGGTCAGGGTCACACCATTGAGGGTGGTGGTGAGCGGGATGTTCTGGCTTGGGTCACCGTTGAACAGCACGGCCGGGCCGCCTTCGATGTAGGCGTGAACCGAACCATTGGTGTTCTTGATGTCGTAGATGGCGCTCAACGGCGCCAGCTCACCGCTGACCAGGTTGTAGGTCATGGTTTCATCGCGACCCCAGTTCGGGTCACGCGGCTGAGCGTGGAACACGGTAGTCGGGATGGTGGCCTTCATGTTGACGGTGTGGCTGGCTTCACCGGCAGCAAAAGCTGTTACCGAGGAGGACAGCGCCATAACAGCCAGGGGAACAGCAATCGCGAACTTCTTGAACATGGTCAATACCTGTAGTTATCAACATTGAGTGATTCGTCGCCAAGTAACCGCCTTAACAACGAACGCGCCGCCGTTAGTTGCAACGCCAAACAATGATCAACTCAAAACAACAGTAGGTATGCAGGCAACCTCTCACGCCTGCGTAGCCCTATTAATCAGGGATTGAGAGAAAAACATGGCACTTTGCCAAAACTTTTAAATTAGCTGTAAGAACAAGACTACAACACAAAAAACAGGGCCAACCAAAAGAACTTTCGCTCAGAAAAATACCACAAACAAGCTGCCGGACATAAACTTAACTGAGTTTAAACTCTAATTAAAGTTATGACTCTAAAATTAATCGTATTCCACGTATTCCAAGGTCCTCTGCCGGAAAAGGCGCCGACGACCGTTGGTCGCCAAGCCCTACCGCCACGCTAAGATATATCTTAAGTTATATCTAAACCTGTCTGGAGAGCCTGCATGAGAAACGAACCTCGCGGTGAATTCGAAAAACGTGGCGGTCGCGGTCCTCGCGTCTTCGCACCGGGTGATCTGAAATTACTGCTGCTGGCGCTGATCGCCGAACAGCCATGCCACGGCTACGACCTGATCCGCCGCATCGAAAGCCTGTTCGACGGCGCCTACAGCCCCAGCCCCGGCGTGATCTACCCGACCTTGACCTTCCTCGAAGAGAGCGAGCTGATCAGCGGCAATGCCGAAGGCGGGAAAAAACACTACACAATCACCGACGCCGGTCGTCTCTTTCTAAGTGAGCAGGCCGTTGCCCTGGACGGCGTGCGCATGCGCATCGATGTGAGCAAACGCTCGCTGCGCGGCCACGATCGCCCACCCGAGATTCATGAGGCGGTGCACAACCTGCGCCACGCCTTGCATTCGCACAACGGGCACTGGAGCCCGCAGGAAATCGTTCGTGTTGCGGCGCTGCTCAATCGCACCGCCCAAGCCATTGCCGACGGGACAGACCAATGAACACACAAGCCATTCATCGCGTGACTCACGAAATCAAACGCCGCCGCCTGGAAGTGCTGCGGGTGGTGGATATCACCCCGCGCATGCGCCGCATCACACTGGGCGGGCCTGAGCTGGCGGGCTTTATCAGCCTGGGCAGCGACGATCACATCAAGCTGCTGTTCCCGCAGAACGCCGCCGAGCAAGCGGCGCTGGAAAGCCCGACGTTCGCCATCAAGGGCGACGGCCCGCAACCGGCCATGCGCGACTACACGCCACGACGCTACGACCTGAAAATCGGCGAGCTGGATATCGACTTCGTGCTGCATGGCGATGGCCCTGCGTCTACCTGGGCCGAGCAGGCGCAGGTCGGTCAGCACCTGTATATCGGCGGGCCACGAGGCTCGATGATCGTGCCGGACATTTTCGACAGCTACCTGCTGATCGGCGACGAAACCGCCCTGCCCGCCATCGGTCGACGCCTGGAAGAACTGCCGGCCGGGCGCAAGGTGCTGGCGGTGATTGAAATCGCCGATGCGGCGGAGCAACAAGCGCTGCAAAGCGCGGCGGACGTCGAGATTATTTGGGTGATGCGCGGCCAGGATGACCTGCTCGACGTGGTGCGCAACCTGACGCTGCCCAGCGGCACGCTGTACAGCTTTGTCGCCACCGAAACCAAGTTGTCACGCCAGGTACGGCGGGTGCTGCTGGATACGCACAAGGTCAATGAGGAATACCTCAAGGCCGTGGGTTACTGGCGTGCTGAGGGCAGCGAAGAAGAATGAATAAGGTGGGAGCTGGCTTGCCTGCTCCCACCTTAATGGTGCTCACTTTAAATCGAGGGTGATTTGAGGCGCTTGTCCAGGCCAACGATCACCAGCCCAATGACGATAAACCCTGCCAAAATCCCTCCGGCATTCACAAACACTTGTGGATAACCGAGGCTGTCCACATCCATGAACGGGTACTGATACTGCCCGAGCATATGCCCCCGCAGCAGCACATAACCGAAGTACACCAATGGGTAGATCACCCAGCCGGCAATGTGTTTGAGCCGCAACGTACCCTTGGGCACGCACCGCCACCAATACACCACAAACAACAACGGCATGACGTCGTGCAGCAATTCATCGGCGATAAATTGAAAGCCTTGCGGGCTCCACAGATGCCGCAGCAGCAGGTTGTAGGCCAGGCTCACCACCACGATGCTCGCGGCAATCGCGCTACTGATGCGAGGCGCGAGGAAAAACCGCTTGGCGGCTGAGTCGCGCTTGACCAGTGAGTAGCTGAGCACCACGACCACCAAGGTATTGGTCAGAACGGTGAAGAAGCTGAAGAAACTGATCAGGCCGCCCAGCAAGCTCGCGCCACTGGCCCAGCGCGAATAGAGAATCAGGTATTGCTGGATCGCCAACCCCACCCAACCGGCCAACGCCGCCGCCGCAACAAAGCGCTTCATGCACTCAATCCAGTTGGCGTTTGGTACGCATCAGCTTGACGTACAAACCTTCGACCTTTTCCCGCGCCCACGGGGTTTTGCGCAGGAAAGTCAGGCTCGACTTGATGCTCGGGTCACTCTTGAAGCAGCGGATATCAATGCGCTCGGCCAAGCCGCTCCACTCGTAATGCTCCACCAGGGTGGTGAGCACGTGTTGCAGGGTCACACCGTGGAGCGGGTCGTTGCTTGTCGCGGTCATGCCGGGCCTTTTGCAAAAAGAGGAACACAGCCGCGCACCTTAGCCGACGGGGCGAGCAGGTGGAAGCATCGCATTGAATATAGCCCGCCAGGAAAAGTTCCCCTTTCTCACAGAAAAGAGATGTTATATTGTAACTTAAGTTATCAGTCATTTTGCCCAGGAATTTCCGATGTCGCTGCCTTCTCTCTGGCGCTTGTCGCCCCTCGCTGCCGCCCTGTTGATTGGCTCCCAGGCCCATGCCCTGGAACTGCCACCCCAAGTAGTCACCGGCAACCCGCTGGGCAGCACACAACTCGCCTCGCCCACCACCGTGCTGGAAGGCGATGACCTGACCCTGCAACAAAAAGGCAGCCTCGGTGAAACCCTGAACAAGCAGCCGGGCGTGTCGTCTTCGTACTTTGGCCCGGGGGCCAGCCGCCCAATCATTCGCGGCCAGGATGGCGACCGCATTCGCATCCTGCGCAACGGCGTGGGGGCGCTGGATGCCTCGTCGCTGTCCTACGACCACGCGGTGCCCTTGGACCCGATCAACGTTGACCGCATCGAAATCGTAAGGGGCCCGGCCGCCCTGCTGTACGGCGGCAGCGCCATCGGCGGCGTGGTCAACACCTTCGACAATCGCATCCCCACCGAGGCCATTGAAGGCATCCATGGCGCCGGCGAGTTGCGCTACGGCGGTGCCGACACCACCCGCAGCAGCGCGGGCAAGCTGGAAGCCGGCAACGGCAGCTTCGCCTTGCACCTGGATGCCAATGGCCGCGAGTTCAACGACCTGAAAATTCCAGGCTATGCCCGCAGCCGGCATGCACCGGAGAGCGAGAACGGCCCCGGCAAAAACGGGCGCCTGGGTAACAGCAATGGGCGCCAGGACGGCGGCGCGGTGGGCGGTTCCTACACCTGGGACGATGGTTATGCCGGGCTGTCCTACAGTAATTACGACAGTAACTACGGCTCACCCGCCGAGCAGGATGTGCGCATCCGCATGAAACAGGACCACTACGCCTTTGCCTCCGAGATCCGCAACCTGCAAGGGCCGTTTACCTCGGTGAAAATCGACGCCGGGTACACCGACTACGAACACCGCGAAATCGAAGGCGGTGAAACCGGCACCACCTTCAAGAACAAAGGCTATGAAGCGCGGGTGGAAGCTCGTCACCAGCCGATTGGCCCATTCGATGGCGTGGTCGGCGCCCAAGTAACCCGCAACGAGTTCTCGGCCCTGGGCGAAGAAGCCTTCGTGCCGCAGACCGACACCAACGCCGGCGCGCTGTTTATCCTCGAAGAAATGCAAGCCACCGAACGCCTGAAACTCAGCCTCGGCGCACGCCTGGAACACACCAGCGTCGACCCGAACGCCAAAGGCAACGAGCGTTTTGCCAATGCTGACAAGAGCAGTGACTTCACCGCCGGTAGCCTGTCGTCAGGTGCGGTGTACACCCTCACGCCGATCTGGTCCCTGGCTGCCACCCTCGGCTACACCGAACGCGCGCCGACCTTTTACGAGCTGTACGCCAACGGCGCCCACGTTGCCACCGGTACCTACGAGTTGGGCGATGCCAACCTGAAGAAAGAAAAGGCCGTGTCCAGCGACCTGGCCCTGCGCTTTGACAACGGCACCCACAAGGGCAGCTTCGGCGTGTTCTATAGCCACTTCTCCAATTACATCGGCTTGTTGGGCACGGGTCGTACCCTGAACGATGAAGGCGAAGAGGACGCGGGCGGTATTCCCGAGTACGAATATTCTGGCGTACGAGCACGCTTCGCCGGCTTCGAAGCCCAGGATCACTGGAAGCTCGGCGAAGGCGCCTACGGCAAGTTTGCGCTGGAACTGTCGGGCGACTACACCCGCGCCACCAACCTGGACACCGGCGAAGCCTTGCCACGCATTGCGCCTCTGCGCATGAGCAGCGGCCTGCTGTGGGAACTGGATCGCTGGCAGGCGCGTATCGACGTGGAACATGCCGCAGGCCAAGGACGCGTGCCGGATAACGAAAGCGGCACCGATGGCTACACCACCCTCGGCGCCAGCGCGGGGTATCGCTTCAATGTGGGCGGCAGCCAGTGGCTGGCCTTCGTCAATGGCGAGAACCTGACCAACCAGACCGTGCGCTATGCCAGCTCGATCCTGCGCGATATCGCGCCGGCGCCAGGTAGAAGCGTGCAGTTCGGCGTTCGCACTACCTTCTAATCATCACCGAAAATCCCCTGTGGGAGCGGGCGTTGGGTCAGTCAACATCAATGTTTGCTGGGCCGACGTCTTCGCAGGCAAGCCAGCTCCCACATTTGAACGTCGTTGCGTTGAGCATTGCGTTCGCTTGACTGATCGGTATTGGGGCGACTATCTGTCACTGTTACCAAAACTGAAATGATGCATCTTGCGATTCACCCTTTCTCAAAACGCCCCGCCGCATTATCCTTCGCAACAATCTGAAACGCTTCAGCTCCCGGTCGACTCCTTTTGCCGAATCTCTTTTTGCTCAAAGACAGCGCTGTCTTAATCCGACCTGCGCTCGGGAGTTTATTGCCTGCCTGTGGATAACCCGGTTATCCACAGAAAAAATCAAAAATAACGATGAACCAAGCCCGAGCCGAATCGTCATCTACAGTGAGTGAAGCACGGGGTTACATAATTCCAACGTAACGGAGAAACACACTATGAGCACTGATGGTGCCTCAAGCCCAAGCCGCCTGTTGCCCAGGCTGCTAGGCGTCTTGCTGCTGATCATGGGGCTGGCCTTGCTGGCTGGCGGCGTCAAGCTGAGCATGCTCGGCGGGTCGCTGTACTACCTGCTCGCCGGTATCTGCATCACCCTGACCGGCGTGTTGCTGCTGGCCACCCGCCGCGCTGCGCTGGGCTTGTACGCCCTGGTGTTGTTCGCCAGCACCGTGTGGGCGCTGTGGGAAGTCGGCCTGGACTGGTGGCAGTTGGTGCCGCGCCTGGCCCTGCTGTTCGCCTTGGGCATCGTCATGCTGCTGCCGTGGTTTCGTCGGCCATTGCTGCGTGGCCAAGCCGCACCGCTGGGCACTGGCGCGCTGAGCGTTGCCGTGGTGCTGGCGGGCGCGACCGCCCTGGCCAGCCAATTCACCAACCCAGGTGAAATGGTCAAGACCGGCCAACTGGACCGCGACGCGGTGCCGGGTATGGCCAGCGCTGCGCCAACCCAGGCCGATGGCGACTGGAACTCCTATGGCCGCTCGGCCTTCGGTGACCGTTACTCGCCACTGGCACAGATCA
>NZ_BCBO01000168.1:0-825 GCF_001320835.1 Pseudomonas sp. NBRC 111138
CGCTCGGCCTTCGGTGACCGTTACTCGCCACTGGCACAGATCACCCCGGAGAATGCCCATAAGCTGGTGCCGGCGTGGACTTATCGCACTGGCGACATCCCTGGCCCAGGCGATCCCGGTGAAACCACCGCCGAAAATACCCCGCTGAAAGTCAATGGCATGCTCTACGTGTGCACACCGCACAGCCAAGTGATTGCCCTGGACCCGGATACCGGCAAGGAAATCTGGCGTTTCGACCCGAAGATCACCACCCAGGGTGCTGAGAGCTTCAAAGGTTGGGCGCACATGACCTGCCGTGGCGTGTCGTACCACGATGACGCTGCCTACGCTTCCGAGCAGAGCCCGACTGGCACTGCCAGCCCGGCCGCCGCTCCGAATGCCTGCCCGAAACGCATCTTCGTGCCGACCGCCGACACCCGTCTGATCGCCCTGAACGCCGACACCGGCAAGATGTGCGAAGACTTCGGTGACAAAGGCCAGGTCGACCTGCGTGCCAACATCGGTAGCTTCGCCCCAGGCGGTTACTACTCCACGTCGCCACCGGCCGTGACCAAGAACCTGGTCGTGATCGGCGGTCACGTGACCGACAACGTTTCCATCGACGAGCCAAGCGGCGTGATCCGCGCGTTCGACGTGCACACCGGCAAGCTGGTGTGGAACTGGGACAGCGGCAACCCGGACGACACCACCCCGTTGGCCGAGGGCAAGACCTACACCCGCAACTCGCCGAACATGTGGTCCATGTTCGCCGTGGATGAAAAACTCGGCATGCTCTACCTGCCGATGGGCAACCAGATGCCCGACCAGTACGGCGGCGACCGTACC
>NZ_BCBO01000169.1:0-3616 GCF_001320835.1 Pseudomonas sp. NBRC 111138
GTCCGAGAAGTACGCCGCGGGCCTGACCGCCCTGGACATCGACACCGGCCACGTGAAGTGGACCTTCCAGTTCACCCACCACGACCTGTGGGACATGGACGTGGGCGGCCAGCCTTCGCTGATCGACATCAAGACCGCTGCGGGCGTGAAGCAAGCGGTGATGGCGTCGACCAAGCAAGGCAGCATCTACGTGCTGGACCGCGCCACTGGCCAGCCAGTGGTGCCCGTCAATGAAATCCCGGTGCCACAGGGCGCAGTGGCGGGCGACCGCACCTCCCCTACCCAACCCAAGTCCGACCTGAACTTCATGCCGCCGCCGTTGAAAGAACGCGACATGTGGGGCGTGACACCGTTCGACCAGATGCTGTGCCGGATCGATTTCAAATCCATGCGCTACGACGGCCCGTTCACCCCGCCGTCCCTGCAAGGTTCGATCGTGTACCCAGGCAACTTCGGCGTGTTCGACTGGGGCGGTATCTCGGTTGACCCGGTGCGCCAGATCGCCTTCGTGAACCCAAGCTACATGGCGTTCAAATCGAAGCTGATCCCGGCTGCCGACATTGCCAAGCAAGGCCCACGCGTCAGCGAAACCGAAGGCGTGCAGCCGAACAAAGGCGCCCCGTATGGTGTGATCCTTGAAGCACTGCTGTCGCCGATGGGCCTGCCGTGCCAGGCACCGGCCTGGGGCTACGTGGCGGCGGTCGACCTGACCACCCACCAGACCATCTGGATGCACAAGAACGGCACCGTGCGTGACAGCTCGCCGGTTCCAATCCCACTGACCATGGGCGTGCCTAGCCTGGGCGGTACGTTCACCACCGCCGGTGGCGTCGCGTTCCTCAGCGGCACCCTGGACCAGTACCTGCGTGCCTATGACGTGAAAAACGGCAAGCAACTGTGGGAAGGCCGCCTGCCTGCAGGCGCGCAAACCACCCCGATGACCTACACCGGCAAGGACGGCAAGCAATACGTGCTGGTCATGGCGGGCGGTCACGGTTCCCTGGGGACCAAGCAGGGTGACTATGTGATGGCGTTCAAACTGCCAGATTAAGCAACGCTGGCGGTACAAAAAAGCGGCGGCCCGGTTGGGCAGCCGCTTTTTTTTGCCTGCTGAAAATGCCCCCGTGGTTTCCCCTCAACCCTTTAAAACTAATTTAGTGCGCACGCCCTGCGTAATACAAAAGGCGTACGGATAAAACTTTAAAGGGAGCTTCACTGCATGACGGACCATGTCGCTACAAAACCGATTCTTTCCACCCCCACAAAAATCCTGGAACTTGAACACCTCAATACTGCCAGTTTGAAAAAACTCATCAGTGGCCAAGTGCTTGCCATTCGGGTACCTGAATTTGCCAACGCAACCACCAGCGCACGGTTGATTCAGGCCATCGACGATACCGCCACCCTGGAACACTATGGTCATGAAACCTATGAAGAGGGGCGCATCGTTCAGCACTTCTATGGTGTGCATCGCTGGGGCACCCCGTTCAACTCCACGTACGGCAAGGCCGCCGGCGGTGACGCACAAGAAAAATATTATGCAGACGCGGCCCGTATGCGCGGCCTTATCGACAGCCTCTGTGCGCCGCAAAAACCGCCCATTCAACAGCTGATGGAACAGTTCCAGGCGCTCTGGCCGCAAGGTGCAACAGCCGCTTCGTTCCAGGGCCGACCGATGTTTTGCGGGATCATCCGCGTCATGTTCCCGGAGACGGCGCACCTCTCGGAAACGGTGCCCCATGTGGATTGCCTGCCCCGCACAATCGCTGAACTGCAGCATCAATTCAGCGCCAATATCTACCTGCAAACACCGCCTTCGGGGGGCGAGTTGATCATCTGGGATACCCAAGCCTTTAGCTATGATGAGGTCAAGCGCTTCGAAGGTGCCCAACTGCCCGAACAGTGTTTACAAAAACCGCTGCGCATCCGCCCACGCAAGAACGAACTGGTGCTCATCAATACCCGCCGCCCCCACGCCATCTGTGGGTTCGATTCGGGAAAACGCGTCAGCATGCAGTCGTTTATCGGCTATACCCCCGGCGAACCGTTTTACTTCTGGTGCTAATACTTTTATTGCTCGTGCACATGGACGTTTATCTATGACCCCCGAAGAATTCCGCCAACATGGCTATGCCATGATCGACCTGATTGCAGACTACCGACAGAACATCGAACAACGCGGCGTGCAGCCCACCACCCGACCTGGCGAGATCAAAGCTGCCCTGCCGGCCAGCCCGCCTGACACCGCCGAACCGTTCGAACAGATCATGGGCGACGTCGAAAAACTGATCATGCCCGGCTTGCTGCATTGGCAGCATCCCAGTTTCTTCGGGTTCTTCCCTTCCAATGTGGAACTGTCCTCAGTGCTGGGCGATTGCCTGAGCACCGGCCTGGGTGTGATTGGGTTGTCCTGGCAATCCAGTCCGGCTCTCACCGAAATAGAGGAAGTCACCACCGACTGGCTGCGCGACATGCTCGGCCTGGGCCGCACGTGGAGCGGTGTGATCCAAGACTCTGCGTCCACCTCCACGCTGGTGGCGCTTATCAGCGCCCGGGAACGCAGCTCCGATTACGCGCTGATGCACAACGGCCTGCAAAACAGCAGCGCTCCCCTGATCGTCTACACCTCAGCCCATGCCCACAGCTCGGTCAACAAGGCGGCGATCCTGGCCGGGTTCGGCCAGAACCATATCCGCACCATCGCCACCGACGCACACCATGCAATGTCGCCCCAGGCACTGGCGCACGCCATCGAACAGGACCTGGCCGCCGGCAACACGCCCTGCGTGGTGATTGCCACCACCGGCACCACGGCCGCCATGGCGATCGACCCCCTGGAGGCCATTGGCGACCTCACCCAACGCTACGGCCTGTGGCTGCATGTGGACTCGGCCATGGCCGGCGCCGCAATGATCCTGCCAGAATGCCGGGCCTTGTGGGATGGCATCGAAAAGGCTGACTCCCTAGTGCTCAACCCGCACAAATGGCTGGGCGCGGCATTCGATTGCTCGGTGTACTTCGTGCGCGACCCCGAGCATTTGATTCGCATCATGACCACCAACCCGAGTTACCTGCAGTCCAGCGCAGACGGCCAAGTGCGAAACTACCGTGACTGGCGGATCTCCCTGGGCAGCCGTTTCCGCGCCTTGAAGTTGTGGTTCCTGATACGCGAGCAAGGCGTCAGCGGCCTGCAAGCGCGGTTGCGGCGAGACCTGGCCAATGCGCGCTGGCTGGCAGAGCAGATCGAAGCCACTGAGCACTGGACACTGGTGACCACGCCCGCCTTGCAAACCCTGTGCATTCGCCATGAACCGCCGGGTTTGGAAGGCCAGGCACTGGACCATCACACGCGAGCCTGGGCAGAAAAACTCAACCAGTCAGGCGATGCCCACGTCACCCCCGCCATCCTCGATGAGCGCTGGATGGTGAGGGTGTCCATCGGCGCGCTGGGCACCGAGCATCAGCATGTCCAAAGGTTGTGGGTGCGATTGCAAGCCCTGGTCGCTTGAACGCTGCCAAAGTAGCACCCCTGTGGCGAGGGAGCTTGCTCCCGCTGGGCTGCGCAGCGGCCCCAAGATCCTGGGAGCGCTTCGCACTCCAGCGGGAGCAAGCTCCC
>NZ_BCBO01000170.1:0-6930 GCF_001320835.1 Pseudomonas sp. NBRC 111138
TCCTGGGAGCGCTTCGCACTCCAGCGGGAGCAAGCTCCCTCGCCACAGTCAAACTGTCTAGGTTGGCACCTGCTCACGCCGCATCCACCGCTCGAACGCCATGGCATTGAGCGGCCGGCTGATCAGGTAGCCCTGGGCCGTGTCGCAGTTCCAGCGTTTGAGCAAGGTGAGGCTGTGTTCGAACTCCACGCCCTCGGCGACCACCTTGAGCCCCAGGCTATGGCTCATCTCGATGGTGGAGCGCACGATCACGCCGTCGCCGCTGGTGCTGTCGAGGTTGCGCACAAAGGACTGGTCGATCTTCAGCTCTTGCACCGGTAGGCGCTGCAATTGGGCGAGGGACGAGTAACCGGTGCCGAAATCATCCACCGACAGGCTGATCCCGCAATTGCGCAACTGCTCCAGCACGCTGAGGGCCTGCTGCGGGTTGTGCATGATGGCGCTCTCGGTAATCTCGAAAATCAAATGCTCGGCGCCCACATGGTATTGGGCCAACAGCGCAGTGACGCGAATGGCCAAGTCATCATCCGCCAAGTCGTTCACGGAGATATTCACCGACAGCTGGATAACCAGCCCACGCTGCGCCCATTCGGCAATCTGGCGGATGGCTTCCTCGATCACCCACAGGGTCAGGGCACCCATGCTGCCAGTGCGTTCGGCCAACGGAATGAACTCCCCCGGAGACACTTGCCCCAGCGTCGGGTGTTGCCAGCGCAGCAAGGCTTCGGCCTGGCCCACGTGCCCGCGCCGCAGGTCGAGCTTGGGCTGGTAGCACAGGAACAACTCGCCTTCGATCACGGCGCGGCGCAAGTCGCGAATCAGGGTGATCTGGCGTTGGTGGGCGAGGTCGCGGTCCGGTTGGTAGATCTGCAAGTGCCCCGGCAGGTTGGCCGCGTCGTGCCGGGCGATGGCCGCGCGGTTGATCAACTCTTCCACCTGCTGCCCATCAGCAGGGTACGCGGCGATGCCGATGCTCACTTCATGGCGCACTTCGTCATTGCCGATGCGCAGGGGCTCGGTCAACGCCCCATGCAACTGGTCGGCGCGGGCCACGGCAGAATCGATCTCGGTGTTTTCCAGCAACAACAGAAACTCACTGCCGGCAATGCGCGCCGCGGTGTCGCTGGCCAACAGGCTACTGGACAAGCAGCGGCTGGCCTCGCACAACATGTGCTCGACACCTTCGGGGCCAAACCCTTCGTTGATGACTCGGTAGTTTTCGATCCCCACGTACAGCAACACCACCGACCGCCGTGCGCTGATCGCACTGCCCAGGCGCTCCATGGCCAGGGCACGGTTGGGCAATCCGGTGAGCGGGTCATGCAAGGCATTGTGGGCCAGTTGCCGTTCGCGCAGGGCGATGCCGCTTTGCATGGCGTTGAACGCACGCGCCAGCAGGCCGAACTCGTCGTGGCTGCGCACCCGCACCGGGGTGCGGTAGTCACCGGCCCCGATCCGTTCAGCGGCTTGCACCAGCGCATTGAGCGGGCGTGACACTCGCCGCGCCAGGAATAATGCCACCGCCAGCGAGACCAGCAGCACCGCCAGGGCAATCCCCATGAACTGCCGGTCCAGCGGCGCGAAGGATTCCAGCGCATGGTCCAGCGGGCTTTGCAGCAACACACGCACTTCATCGCCTTCGCCGCTGTTGGCCAAGGGCAACACCTGGCTGAGCACACGCTGGCCATGGAACAGCTGGATCTTCGCCTCAGGATCGACCTGCGTGCCATGCAAGAGGTTGATAATGCTTGGGCGCCAATTGCCAGGGTGGGTGGTGAACAGCTGACCGAGATGGCCGTCCTGCACACTGAGGAACGACACCTCCAGGTTGCTCATGGAGCGCAGTTCATGGGCGAATTGCGTGTCCATGGGAAAGCCCATGACCACGCGTGCGATCGGCACAGGCCCGAGCACATCTTTTTGCACCAGCAAATAGGGGCGCCCGGCCATGGCGACGATCAACATTTGCTGGCCGCTGCGCCGCGCCTTGCGCAAGGCATCGGCATACGGGAACAACTGGCCCCGCGTCTGCACCAGCAGGGTACTGACCATGACCCTGTCATCCAGGCCCAGCACCACCACTTCGCTGGAACTGACCCCGGTGCCATGGGTGCCCAGGGCCTCCAGGATCGGCACCGTCCGGCCGCCGGCCACCGCCTGCTTGAACGGCCCATCGGCGGTCAGCCAGTCCAACCCGTACTGCAAGCGCCGCCCGCGCAGGTCCAGCAGGCGCTCGAACACCTGCCGCCCGGTGTTCAACTGTACATCGGCCTGGTTCTCCACCGCACGGGTGGTGGCAGCGTGCACGGCAAAATAGGTGGCGGCCACGACCACCAGCAACAACAGCGCCAGCACTCCGGCTATGCGGGTCTGAAACGTGTGGCGCCAGTGCATGGCCGCGCCCTCGGGCCGCGCTCGTCGCTCTTGGCCGTGCTTTCCTTGTGTCATACGCGTCCCTGCCGACTGCTAACCGGCGTCAAAAAAACATCCTTTTTTATGGGGAATTTTATTAAAGCAGGTTAGCTGGGACTGGGGATAAGTAAACCCAATAAAAGCTGGGTCTAGCCGTCACATTATTGACGATCAGTTCGAAAAGCGGAGGGGTAAAGTACGTTGACCGCAACCCTCCCGTTATTTCATGCAAATTGTTGCTAACGACGCCCCCCCATTGAAACCACCGCAACCCCGCCCCATCTAACCTGCATACTTACTGATGCAGGTGCCCCATGAGCGACCAGCAAGAATTTCCAGATTACGACCTCAACGATTACGCCGACCCCGAAAACGCTGAAACCCCCTCGTCCAATACTGGCCTGGCCCTGCCTGGGCAAAACCTGCCGGACAAGGTCTACATCATCCCGATCCACAACCGGCCGTTCTTCCCGGCACAAGTGTTGCCGGTGATCGTCAATGAAGAACCCTGGGCCGAAACCCTGGAGCTGGTGAGCAAATCCGACCACCATTCCCTTGCGCTGTTTTTCATGGACACGCCGCCCGAAGACCCACGGCACTTCGACACCTCCGCCCTGCCGCTGTACGGCACCCTGGTGAAGGTGCACCACGCCAGCCGCGAGAACGGCAAGCTGCAGTTCGTCGCCCAGGGCCTGACCCGCGTGCGCATCAAGACCTGGCTCAAGCACCACCGCCCACCTTACCTGGTGGAAGTCGAATACCCGCACCAGCCCAGCGAGCCGACCGATGAGGTGAAGGCCTACGGCATGGCGCTCATCAATGCGATCAAGGAACTGCTGCCCCTCAACCCGCTGTACAGCGAAGAGTTGAAGAACTACCTCAACCGCTTCAGCCCCAACGACCCGTCGCCGCTCACTGACTTTGCCGCGGCACTCACCTCGGCGACAGGTAATGAACTGCAGGAAGTGCTGGACTGCGTGCCCATGCTCAAACGCATGGAAAAAGTGCTGCCGATGCTGCGCAAAGAGGTGGAAGTCGCGCGCCTGCAAAAAGAACTCTCCGCCGAAGTGAACCGCAAGATCGGCGAGCACCAGCGTGAGTTCTTCCTCAAGGAACAACTCAAGGTCATCCAGCAGGAGCTGGGCCTGACCAAGGACGATCGCAGCGCCGATGTCGAACAGTTCGAACAGCGCCTGCAAGGCAAAGTGCTGCCGGCGCAAGCGAAAAAACGCATTGATGAAGAACTGAACAAACTGTCGATCCTGGAAACCGGTTCGCCGGAATACGCCGTCACGCGCAACTACCTGGACTGGGCCACCTCGGTGCCGTGGGGCGTGTACGGAGAAGACAAACTCGACCTCAAGCACGCGCGCAAAGTGCTCGACAAGCACCATGCGGGCCTGGATGACATCAAGAGCCGCATCCTCGAATTCCTAGCGGTGGGCGCCTACAAGGGCGAAGTCGCCGGTTCCATCGTATTGCTGGTAGGCCCGCCGGGCGTGGGCAAGACGAGTGTGGGCAAGTCCATCGCCGAATCCCTGGGGCGGCCGTTCTATCGCTTCAGTGTCGGCGGCATGCGCGACGAGGCCGAGATCAAGGGCCACCGGCGCACCTACATCGGCGCCCTGCCCGGCAAGCTGGTGCAGGCGCTGAAAGACGTGGAAGTGATGAACCCGGTGATCATGCTCGACGAGATCGACAAGATGGGCCAGAGCTTCCAGGGCGACCCGGCGTCGGCGCTGCTGGAAACCCTGGACCCGGAGCAGAACGTCGAATTCCTCGACCATTACCTGGACCTGCGCCTGGACCTGTCCAAAGTGCTGTTCGTGTGCACCGCCAACACCCTGGACTCAATCCCCGGTCCATTGCTGGACCGCATGGAAGTGATTCGCCTGTCGGGCTATATCACCGAAGAAAAAGTCGCCATCGCCAAGCGCCACTTGTGGCCCAAGCAGTTGGAAAAAGCCGGCGTGGCCAAAAACAGCCTGACCATCACCGACGGTGCCTTGCGCGCCTTGATCGACGGTTATGCGCGAGAGGCCGGCGTGCGTCAGTTGGAGAAACAGCTGGGCAAGCTGGTGCGCAAGGCGGTGGTAAAACTGCTGGATGAGCCGGACTCGGTGATCAAGATCGGCAACAAGGACCTGGAAAGCTCCCTGGGCATGCCGGTATTCCGTAATGAGCAAGTGCTGTCCGGCACCGGCGTGATTACCGGCCTGGCGTGGACCAGCATGGGCGGCGCCACCTTGCCGATCGAAGCGACGCGCATCCACACGCTCAACCGCGGCTTCAAGCTCACCGGGCAGTTGGGTGAAGTGATGAAAGAGTCCGCCGAAATCGCCTACAGCTACATCAGTTCCAACCTGAAGTCGTTTGGCGGCGATGCGAAGTTCTTCGACGAAGCCTTCGTGCACTTGCACGTGCCGGAAGGCGCCACACCGAAAGACGGCCCGAGTGCCGGCGTGACCATGGCCAGTGCGTTGCTGTCCCTGGCCCGCAACCAACCGCCGAAAAAAGGCGTAGCGATGACCGGCGAACTGACCTTGACCGGGCATGTACTGCCGATTGGCGGGGTGCGCGAGAAGGTGATTGCGGCGCGGCGCCAGAAGATTCACGAGTTGATCTTGCCGGAACCCAACCGTGGCAGCTTTGAAGAGTTGCCGGACTATTTGAAGGAAGGGATGACGGTGCACTTTGCCAAGCGGTTTGCGGATGTGGCGAAGGTGCTCTTCTGAGAAATATCCAGACCTGATCATTCCCACGCTCTGCGTGGGAATACATCCCGTGACGCTCCGCGTCACAAAGCGGACGCGGAGCGTCCAAGGCAACGTTCCCACGCGTGGGAACGATCGGCCAACGCAAACCCCTCCTTGTCACACCTTGTCTCATCTTCGGTTATGCTCCCCCTTCGTCGTGTATTAACGGAGCCTTCATGACCGCTGCCCGCCTGCTTCTTCCCTTGAGCCTTGTCTTGCTGGCCGCATGCGCCAGTGCCCCCAAGCAAAACGTCAGCGTGGACAAACAGAGCGCCTGCCCGCTCCAGCTTAAAAACGGGCAAAACCTGATCCTCACCCTGCCCAGCAACCCCACCACCGGTTACCGCTGGGCCATCCAGGACTCCGCCGGCGGCGTGTTGCGCGCCTTGAGCCCCGAGGTCTACAGCAGCACCGAGTCCGGCGTGATCGGCGGTGGCGGCCAGTCCACCTGGCGCTTCCAGGCGTATGCCGCAGGGCAAGGGCGTTTGCGCCTGACATCCCAGCAACCTTGGGAGCCGGAGGCCGAACCTGCCGAAACCTTTGACTGCGCCATTACGGTGAACTGATATGCCATGGCTGATCCTTGCCTTGATGGGCGCCGGCACCTTTGTCTATGGCTTGGCGACCCATGCGACGCTGCTGTGCCTGCTGGTCAAGCCACTGCCGGTGCTGGCGCTGCTGGGTTGGCTGCATGACGCGCCGCCCACCGAGTATCGACGCTGGATCAGCCTGGGGTTGATTTTTTCCCTGGTGGGCGACGTGTTGCTCGCCTGGCCAGGCGACCTGTTTATCTTTGGCCTGGGCGCGTTTCTGTTCGCGCACCTGGCCTATCTCAAAGCCTATTTCAGTGACTGTCGGCGCTTGGCGCTGCTGCCGCTGGTGCTGGCCCTCGGCGTAGGCGCAATCTTGCTGAGCATCCTGATCTCCCACGGCCTCGGTGAGCTTTTGATACCGGTGGTGGTTTACGCGCTGGTGATCAGCGCCATGCTCTGGCGTGCGTTGGCGCGACTGGGCAGCGAGGTGCCCAAGCGTTCAGCGTGGCTGGCGGCGGCGGGTGCGGTGTCGTTTGTGGTTTCCGACGCACTGATCGGCATCAACCGGTTTGTGCTGGCGTTCGAGGCAGCGCCGTATTTGCTGATCGCCACCTACTGGCTCGGGCAATGGGGCATCACCGCCTCGGCTTTCCATCAGACAACCCGCGCATCCGAGGGCCAACTTGGCTAAAATGCCGGCCTTTCCCCCACCGTCGCCGGAACAGCCGTGAGCAAAGAACCCGATCGCCTATTCGCCCAGCCCCTGCCCCAGGTGCCGGACTTCGCCTTTAACGAGGATGTGGTGCGGGTGTTCCCGGACATGATCAAGCGCTCGGTGCCGGGTTACCCCACCATCGTCGAGAACCTCGGCGTGCTGGCCGCGCAATTTGCCCAACCGGGTAGCGTGCTGTATGACCTGGGCTCTTCCCTGGGTGCCGTGACCCAAGCCCTGCGCCGCCATGTACGCACCGAGGGTTGCCGGGTGATCGCCGTGGATAACTCCGCCGCGATGGTCGAGCGCTGTCGCGAATACCTCAATGGCCAGGACTCGATGTTCCAGGAGTTGCTGCCCGTGGAGGTGATCGAGGGCGATATTCTCGCCCTGCAATTCAAGCCCGCCTCGGTGGTGGCCCTGAACTTCACCCTGCAATTTATCGCCCCCCAGGAGCGCCTGGCGTTGCTTGGGCGCATTCGCCAGGCGCTGCTGCCGGGCGGGGCCTTGATCCTCT